>CAMYWS010000005.1 GCA_947302865.1 uncultured Clostridia bacterium | reverse complement strand
CGTCCACCAGGTCGAAGGCTACACCGACCCGCGCGGTGAAGGCCGTATCACCATCTACGCCGAGATTCCGGAAGCGGTCCCGACCTTCTACGGCGAGAATGTGATGGCAGCTGATGTGGTCGAAGAAGTCGAGGGCGAAGAAATCTATCGCTATGACGTCAAAGTCAAGGGAATCGATCCCGAAGCCGAGGTTGTCGGCCTGCAGGTATTTGTGCAGTACGACGAAGCGCTCGAATTCGTCGAAGCGACTTCTGCGCTCGAAGGCTCCACAGGCATCAACGAAAAGAACAACGTTCTCTCCTTCGCATGGGCGAGCAACGGCGACGGCATCACGATCGAAGACGATACCGTTGTTGTATCGCTGTTCTTCAAGATGACGGCGCCTCTCCCCGATGACTATGTCGCAGTATTCGCCTTTGTTGACGGCGACAACGGTGCAACGACCGGTTACTCCTATGCGGATGGCAGCTCGGTTGTTGAAGCGGAAAATGTCGAGACCGAAGACGGCAGCATCACCTTCTCCATGCCGAAGGATCTCACCATTTACGGTGAGGACGTCATGTCCGCTGATGTGATGGTCGTCGAAAATGGCGAGCGTCTCTATCGTTATGACATCCGCGTGAAGGATTTGCCCGAAGCGGGTCTCAAGGTTAACAGTGCGCAGATCTTCCTTACCTACGACGCACCTCTTGCATTCCGCAGATCAGAAGGCAAGGTCGACTGGACGGTGGGTGAGAAAGACGGCAAGCTGATGTTCAGCTGGGCGACCGATACGCCGGTTCTGCTCAATAACGAAGAAGTCATTCTGTCGATCTTCTTCGCAGCGCCCAATGCAAGCGGCGAGACCGCCGAGATCGCGTTCACGACGAATGCTCTGAACACGGTCAGCGCTATGTCCGTGATCTACGGCAACTCCGTGTATGAGATCGAAGCCGAAACGATCGACGGCAGCATCACGTTTGCAGAAGTCGTTCTCGGCGACGCGAACTGTGACGGTCAGGTCACCGCTGCTGACGCTGCTCTGGTCCTCCGTTCCCTCGTCGGTCTGAATGAGCTCACCGCACAGGGCGCGCTCAACGCCGACGTTGACGGCGACGGCGAGATCACCGCAGAAGACGCTGCGATCATCCTCCGCTACATCGTCAAGCTGATCGAAGAGTTCCCGGCGGAATAATCGTTCGATCGGCGACAGAACCCACATATCAAAGGGATCGCGCATATGACCGTCTGCTGAATCAGCCAGACGGCGACGGATCCCCGGAATACTGAAAATGGACCCGGGTAATGACAACGCCGTTGCCCGGGTCCTTAACGAATCCGGCTTTCTCTCTGCCCTTTCGACGATTTCGCATGCAAATACGGGGATCTGTCGATTCGGCGCAGCCGGCAATGACCGAAGGCGGCGTTCGGCCGCACGGGAGAATTGTATGTATCCGACAAATGATAAACCGAAAATCGGGCGTTTCGCCGGTTTGCAGAGGAAACACATCCTGTTTTTCCTCGGTTTACTGCTTTGCTTTGCGGTTTGCACTTTATTCGGCTGTACCTCTCAGGAGCAATCGCTGGTCATCAATGAAGTCGTCACGTCAAACAAGAATTCCAGCATTGACGAAGCGCTCGGCTCTCCGGACTGGATCGAACTGCATAATCTTTCTTCCTCCGAGATCGACCTGCAGGGATATATTTTAACGGATAAAGACGACGACTACAGTCTTTCCAACATGCTGCCGGGCGTGCGCATTCCCGCGGGCGGCTATGTCCTGTTCTATGCCAGAGCCGACCACGACGATTCGATCTTCTGTCTGCCTTTCGGCTTGTCCAAAGGCGGCGATACGCTGTATCTTATGGACCCGTCCGGCAATCTGCTGGAACGGATCGTCATTCCCGCGCTTCCGCAGGACGTTTCCTACGCCCGTCGGCAGGACGGTTCGTTCGGCTACTGTATTCTTCCCACGCCCGGAGAAGCGAACGGAACGGACAGCGACATTTCCGATGTTTGCCCGGAAACCGAACCTCCTCCCGAAGAAGTAATCCCGGAGGATCTTACGCCGAAACATTCCGAAACGGTGCTTTATCTCAACGAAATCTGCTCCAACGATCTTCCGGACGGCGGCTTCGGCGGCGCAGATTGGATCGAGATCTTCAATCCCGGAGATACCGAACTCTCTTTGGAAGGATTCTTCCTTTCCGACCGCCCGGACAATCCAGATAAAGCCCCTCTCCCTTCCGTCACGGTACAGGCAGGAGGCGTCATTGCGATCCCCTGCAGCACGGAGCCGAACGCAGTCGATCTCGGCATTTCCTCCGCCGGAGAAACGATGTATCTCTTTGACCCGGACCTTGCGCTGGTCGATACGGTTTACGTTCCCGCACTGAACAAAGGCGTATCCTGGGCACGGAACCAGAACGGCGTTTTCGGCTACTGCGGCAGTCCGACGCCCGGCGCGAAAAACGACGACGCGCTGATCGGCATTGAGCCGACTCTGGCTGCGGACGCCGCGGAACCCGTACAGCTGAGCGAAGTCCTGTTCCGAAACACATATTCCGTCATCGACAGCTACGGCGATCATTCGGACTTTGCCGAGCTGTATAACGCCGGTCGGGAACCGGTGAACCTTGCCGATTATTATCTCAGCGATACGTTCGATTCCCCGCTCAAATGGCAATGTCCCGACATCGTTCTGGACCCCGGGGAATACCTCCTCATCTTTTTATCGGGCAAGAGCTCCGCTGGCGGGGAGTATCATGCGTCCTTCTCCCTTTCCTCCGCAGACGACGGGCTGCAGCTGTATCGCCGCAGTACAAGGACCTATCTTCGCATTCCCTATCAGGAGCAGGTGCCCAAAGACACCTCCGTTGGTCTGACGCCCGACGGCAGCCCGGTATACTACAAATATCCTACGCCCGGCGGTCCGAACGCCGCCGTCATCCATGACATCAATCTGTTGAGCGCATTCCCGTCGGACGATCTGTTCATCAGTGAAGTTTCGGCTGTCGAAAAAACCGGCAGCGATTGGGTGGAACTGAAAAACGGTTCCGGCAGCGCTGTCGATCTCGACGGATGGGTATTGTCCGACAAAGAAGACAGAACGTCCGGACTCAGGCTGTCCGGCAGGATCGATCCGGGCGCTTATGCTGTCTTTGCGCCAGACGGTTTCCGTATTTCCGCAACGGGGGAATCCCTTTTTTTGTATGATGCGGAAGGTCACGTCCGGGATGTGTTTGATACCGGCGATCTTTCGGAAGGGCTCACCAGCGGCCGGACGGATGCGCCTGCGATCCCGCGCGTGTTTTTCTATTCGCCCACGCCCAATGCCTCCAACAGCAGCGACTATGCGCTCGGACGAAGCCCCGCTCCTCTGTTTTCGGACACGGTCCTGTATCACTCGGAACCCTTTTCTCTGCAGATAACCTGCTCCGACCCGAACGCTGTCATCCGTTATACCCTGGACGGCAATGAACCGACAGAAGCGTCTCCGGTCTATGAAGAGCCGATCCTTATCTCCTCGTCCGCAATCGTTCGGGCAGTTTCCTGTCGTCCGGACGCTCTGCCCAGTCGCGTAATCATGGCGTCCTATGTGTTTGCGGAGCCCCATACGCTTCCGATCGTCTGCATTGCCTGCGATCCTGCGCGGTTCAGGGAGTTCACCCGCATCAATACCATCTCCGGTCATTATCCCCGTACAGATGCGCAGATCGCCTTCTATGAGGCGGACGGCACGCTCGGAACCGTGTTTGCGGCTGAGATCAACCCGCGCGGAAACCAATCCATCAAATATCCGCAAAAGTCCCTGTCGCTGCATCTGCGCACACGGCTCGGTCAGGGCTCGGTGAATTATCCTTTCTGGGGCGACGGCACCGCTGCCGACTACGGTTCGCTGATCCTGCGCAACGGCAGTCAGGATTATACCGCGGCGCGTCTTCGTGATTCCTTCGCTCTGCGGGCTGTTTCCGGACTTGGTCTGGACAGCGCGCAGACCCGCCCGGTGATCGCGTATATCAACGGCACGTATTACGGGATCATGGACCTGAACGAGTGCATGAATCAGGATTATCTGGTAACGCACTTCGGTGTGGATCCCGAAACGGTCAGTCATATTGCCATCAACGCCTCGGTAAAATACGGAACGGACAAAGACTTTCAGCGCGTGCGGAAGTTTGCCAGAAACAACAACCTGGCGGACGACGCCGCTTACGAACAGTTTTCTCAATGGGTAGACGTGGATTATATCATCGATTATCTCATCGCTCAGACCTACTTCTGCAATTATGACGTCAAGAACCAGAGCTATTGGGCGACAAATGATTATACCGTTCGCTGGCGGCCGGTATTCTATGATATCGATCGCTGCTTCACGGCGCGTTCCTCCTACCGGAATATCTTCACGGACTATTTCAACCGACAAGGCGTGGTCTATGATAAAGCCCAGAACAGAGTTGCCAACATGGATATCTACGCAGCTCTGCGGGACAATCCCGGGTGGTGCGACCGATTCGTCCGCAGATATGCGCAGCTTCTTTGCACGGATTTCTCCACAGAGCGGCTGCATGCGCTTCTTGACGAGATGGCGGACGCTCTTCGTCCGGAAATACAGCAGCATATCGAATTGTTCGCCAGTCCCTCTTCCGTGGAAGAATGGGAACAGCACATTCAGTCCATGCGCGAAGAGATCGATACCCGCTATACGATCATTCAGGAACAGATCTGTTCGGAGTTTCGGCTGCCGCGGGCCGAATGGGATGCGATCATGGAAGAGGCAAGGCAAAACGCAGCTTCCTGAAAACGACTTTCTGCGGCCGTGCGTCGTTTTGCAGCGCATGCCTGGTACGGAAGGATCAAAAGAAAGGGTATCGCCAAACAGGCGATACCCTCTTTCGCTTCTAAACGATCACTTCATCCGGTCGTTCAGCCGCTGATAGACCGGCCGCATCCACGGCTCGGAACACGCTTTGATCGCTTCGTCCGGCAGGAACCATTTCACGGCGCTGTTTTCATCCGCTTTCACGCGAAGCGGCTCCGTATCATCCGCAATCAGAAGATACGTCCCGTTCAGGTGCAGATGCGCTGGAACGAACAGTCCGCGCTTATAATGCGGATTGACCGTGAGCGTTTCGATCGAGAGGAGACGATCCCCCGCGGGGCGAACGGACAAAACCCCCGTCTCCTCCGTCGCCTCCCTGAGCGCCACCTTCAGAAGATCCCGATCCCCGTCCGCATGACCGCCGGTCCACGCCCATGAATCGTAGATATTGTGATAGACCATCAACACGCGGTCGCGCGATTTGTTCGTGATCCAGGCGGACGCCGTCACGTGAAACAGCAGATTGCTGCGCTCATAGATATCCGGATACCGCTCGAGACAGTCCAGCATGACCGCCTTGTCCGTTTCCTCCTGCGCGTCGCGCGGGCTGTATTGTTTCAATGCTTCATAGAATTCCATATCCGCAGTATACCATGATTCCCCCTTGTCCGCAAGCGTGCTTTGGTGTATACTGTAGAAAAACATCGGAGGCGCTTATGGTACATATCGGAAACGACTGGGACGCTCTTCTTGCGGATTACTTTGCCTCGGAGCAGTATCAGGCGCTGCGTCGGTTTCTTGTCGAAGAGTACCGGACACATACGATCTATCCCAGCATGTACGACATTTTCAACGCCCTGAAGTACACAAGCTTTGCCGATACCAAGGTCGTCATCATCGGGCAGGACCCGTACCACGGTCCCGGGCAGGCGCACGGGCTCTGCTTCTCCGTTCAGAAGGGCGTGGAACCGCCTCCTTCGCTCAAAAACATCTTTCAGGAGCTTCATGATGATCTCGGTATACCGCAGCCGAACCACGGCGAATTGACCGCGTGGGCGCGTCAGGGTGTGCTCCTTCTGAATACGGTGCTGACCGTGCGGGAGCATATGCCCAATTCGCACAAAGGGCGCGGCTGGGAAGCGTTTACCGACCGTGTGATCGCGCTTCTGAACGAAAAACAAACGCCGGTCGTCTTTCTGCTGTGGGGCGCCAACGCGCGAAACAAGGCAAGGGTCGTCACCAATCCGATCCACGTCAAGCTCGAAGCGCCGCATCCGAGCCCGCTTTCCGCCTATAACGGCTTTTTCGGCTGCCGTCATTTTTCGAAAGCGAACGCCTGTCTTGCAAAAAGCGGTCAATCCCCGATCGACTGGCGCCTCGACTGAAAAACTTTTCTCAAATAGCAAAAAAAGGATTGACAAAACCGACAATCTTTTGTATTATATCACTTGCGTGCTCGGTTCGTCTAGTGGCCTAGGACACCGCCCTCTCACGGCGGTAACACGGGTTCGACTCCCGTACCGGGTACCAAGTCAAAGAAAAAGCCCCTGATTCAGGGGCTTTTTTCATGTCTGTAAACATTTGCCGCTTAAACCGTTTTGTCCCGAACGCCGTCTTCCGCGAACTCCAGTACGCGGTCGCAGATCGAAAGCGCCGCGGGGCGGTGCGTGACAATGATGACCGTTTTGTCCGTCATGGTGCGCAGGTTTTCAAGAAGCTTCTGTTCCGTTTGCGCGTCCAGCGCGCTCGTCGCCTCGTCCAGCAGCAGGATCGGACTTCCGGAAAAGATCGCGCGTGCGATCGCGATACGCTGCATCTGCCCTTCCGACAGTCCTGCACCGCGCTCGCCGAGCAGCGTGTCCGCGCCTTGATCGAGTTCCGAAACGAAGCTGTCCGCGCACGCGATACGCAGCGCGTTCTGAAGCCGTTCCTCATCCGAAGCCGCATCCGGCTCAGCAAAGGAGACGATCTCGCGGATCGTTCCGCTCATCAGGTAATTCCCCTGCGGCACATAGGCAAACAGTCTTCGGTACGCGGAGGTCAGTTCTCCGCTGTTCCCCTGTCTGTCCGTATAATAGCGGTTGCCTGCGTCCGGATGCATGACGCACATCAGAAGCTTCAGCGCCGTGGACTTCCCGCACCCGCTCGTGCCCGTAAACGCCGCATATTCGCCTTTTTTGATCTCCAGCGAGAGATTCTTCAAAACGACAGGCATATCGTTTTTTTCGACGCTCAACGCGTTTTCGGTAACCGGATAATACGTAAAGTCCACGTTTCTGAATCCGATCGCCGTCAATTCGTTTTCATAGAATCGGTTCGCGCCGGAAAGCGGCATCGCCTCCGTATCGTCCGACTCGAAGTTCTCCGCTTCCATCAGCCGTTCCGCGCTCGCAAGCATGGCGTAATACCGCGGAAGGAACCCGGTGATATTCGCCATCGGCGTCTGGATCTGCGACAAAAGCTGCATGATCGCGGTCAGTGTTCCGAAGCTGACCGTTCCGACCAGGATGCCGTACCCGCCCCATGCTACGCCGAGCAGATACATCGCGGTCATTGCAGCTCCGAAACCGACGTTGCAGAAATTGGAGAACCGGTTGCGGCGCATTCTCTGCGCCTTGTGAAAACGCATCTTCTCCTCCGCCCCTGCCTGCGTCTGTTCTTCCGCGGCGAAAGAACGCAGCATGAAGAGACTTGCAATTCGCTCCTGCAAAAAGATGCGCACCTTCCCGTCCGACTCCTGCACGTTTTTGTGCAGCCGCTTCATCACCTTTCGGAACAGGACCGTCGTGAACGCCAGGATCAATCCTCCGGGGATCAGGATCGCAGCGAACTTCGGTTCGATCACGATGATCATCACGAGCGCGCTCATCAGCTTGACCGCCATGCCGAAGAGTCCCGGGAAGATCTCCACGTACCCGTTTGTCACGACGACCGTATCATTGGTCAGCCGGTTCATCCATTCTCCGGAATGGACCGCGCTGACGCGCAGAAAGTCTTTTTCAAGCAGCGTTTTTGTCAGTCTGCCCTTAAACGCGTTTTCGAAGCTCGATTTGGAAAGCTCCGTGAGCCAGCGGTCTACTGCGCGCAGTGCGAGCTGCGCCGAAGCGAGCGTAAGGATCATCGCAAGGTTTCGCCAGAAGCCCGCTCCGTCCCCCTTGACCGCAGCGTCCACCATCCCCTTCATAAAAAGCGCGTGCAGTACTCCGGACCCTCCGAGCAGCATCTCAATGAGGGTCAGGCAAACGATATACCACTTTTTATGACCGGGTACCGTATAGAGCCATTTCTGCGCCGATTTTTTCATGAATTCCCGTCTGCGTGTCGTTTACATGGATGGAAAGGGGCGAAAACCGCGGTCTTCGCCCCCGATAGTCAATTCACGTCAATGCGCCGCTTTATATGCGTTTGCCGCCTGCGAATAGGCATAGATAGCGGCCATAGCATACTGCGAGGTCGCGTCCGTGTACGCGTCCAGTATGCTCTGCACGTAGGACATTGCGGAAACAATTACCTTTGCTTCACCGTTATCGGTCGTGGCCGTAATGTTGTATTTCTCACTGAGCATGTGCGCAGGGATATTCAGGACGGATACCTGATACCTTGCGCCGACCTTTGTCGCAGTATACGGATCGTTCACAGCAAATCCGCCTGTGTAGCCGGAGACCGGTTTATAGAACACACGGATCTCCGTTGCGCTGTCAACGATCAGCGAATATGTGATCTTTTCCACATCGGCATTCGTCTCGCGAACGATTGCGTCATCGGCAACCGCGTTCTTAACCTCGTCGATGTTATAGCTTGTCGAGTAGACGGTTTCCATCTCGGCATAGTCTGTACCGAGCGTCCAGCCCCTCTGCGCAGAGAGGAACCTCTGCGAATAATAGCCGTAGTCCGCAACAGCGCGGACCAGCGCGACCGTCGTTTCGTCGTACTGACTTGCAACGTCGGCGAACGCAGTAAAGTAATCCTCGACGGAATACGTCTTTTCGATCGTCTTTTCCGTGTCGTTCTGCGTGTAGTGGAACGTCGCCGTGATCGGCTCTGCCATCTGGATCGCGGTCACATAGCAGGTAAAGGACTTGACTTCGCTGTTCCTTACTGTGGCTGCAGCGTAATCCACACGTTCTGTGCATTCGCCGTGCGGAACGCTGAACGTCATATAGCTCGCCGCATAATCAACGCCGGAGATTTCGGGCAGTTCCACACTGAAGTTCACACCGATCATTCCGTCCAGCGTCAGGCTCTGGCTCTTGAAGAACGGCTCGGTCGCGGGGATCGCGAACTCCGCCGTGATCGTGACGTCGCCCGTCGGCATCACGAACGTGTACTGCCAGTCGTTGACCTTGATCGTTTCGACCGCGGTCTCACCGCACATGACGGTCAGCGTATCGACTTCATAATCGTCTTCCGCCTCGAGGTAGATCGTGACCGTCGTGCCCGCCGCCGCGCGGCTGTGCGTCGTGCTGACAAGACCGTGTTCGCCGGAGACGCAGATGATGTTGTAGCCCGCTTCGATGTAGAAATATCCGCCGAACGCAGACCAGTCGCTGTTGTACGTCTCACGGAAATAGATATTCACTTCACCCGCGTGCGCCGCGTCGACCGTGTACTGATTGTCCATTCCGTCCGGATACCATGCTGTGATCGCGCCGTTTGCGACCTTGACGACCTTGATCTGGTCGCCCGCGGCGAGCGTTGCCGCAAGGATGTATTCACCGCCTGCGCTCAGGTTTTCGCCGAACATATTGTCAGCGTCGATCGCGTCGATCGTCCAGTCCGGTCCGATCAGGTAGAAGCCGTCTTCGAGCGTGACCTGTTCTTCCGCATAGAAGTTCATCAGGTAACGTTCCGGGTAGGAATCGTTCATGCTGTACACCGTGAAGTAGTCATGATAGTACTGCAGATACTGTGCATTGCCGTTATAGGTTGCCGTGTTGCATTTGATGTAATAGCCGTCGGTAGCTTCTTCGATCACAAACAGCGTATTATCACCGGCAGCATCAACGAATTTGACGTCGTTTCCGTCAACGTACAGATACTTGTTGTCCTCCGTCTTGAAGGAATACAGGACAGTTTCGCTGTCTTTCGCCGCAGAGGTCACTACCGTCAGAATGACCGCAGTGCTGGGGACTGAAAGCACTTCATCCGTAAGCGTTGCCGCAGCCGGCTCAAGCTCGTGCTTGTTGTTATAGAGGTAATCCTCATCGGTCATGACAACGCCGCCGTTCGGATTGAAAATAACGACCTTATCGCCGGCCTCGATCGCCGTCTTCTTCACCATATCCGTGTAGGTGGGAAGATCCTTCCACTGCGCATAGAAGGTGACGTCACCGGTCAGCGTGACGGAAGCGCCCGCTTTATAGACGGTTTCGTCGCCGTCCATCTTCCACCCTTTGAATTCCTTGCCTTCCGGCGCCGTAAAGCCGTTATCGGGAAGCTTATACGGACTCGTGGCGTCTGTTACGTCTTCCATCGTACCGCTTCCGCCGTTCGCATCGAACGAAACCGTATAGTAAGACGATGGTGTCGGTCCTTCGCCGTTCTCGGAGAAGAACTGGAAGGTGTAGATCCCGGTATTTGTGCTAATACCGTAAACGGTGAAGTATCCGCCGTAATACTCGATGTACTGCGGGTTGCCGTTGTAGGTTGCCGAATTGCACTTGATGTAGTAATTGTCAATACCTGCTGCAGCCGTTTCGAGCCGGAACAGTGTGTTCGCACCCTGCTCGCTTACAAGCTGCACATTTGTTCCGTCCGCTTCAAGATACTTGTTATCCGCGGTCTTGAAGGTGTACAGTGTGGTTTCACCGTCGTCCGCGACTGTGGTGATGACCGTCAGACGGAGCGCTTCGTCGGGAACCGCGAGCACGTCGTCGGTCAGCGTGGCGCCAGCCGCAACAAGCTCATGCTTCTTGTTGCTGTAAAAATAATCCGTGCCGGTCATGACCTTGCCCGCAGCCGGATAGTAGATCACGACCACGTCGCCGTTTGCCGGAACGCGCTTCAGCATCATCCGGGGAAGGTCTTTCCACTCCGCAACAAAGGTCGTGTCTCCCGTAAGCTCATACTCGTCGCCCGGATCATATACGCCATTGTCGCCGTCGACCGTCCAGTGATCGAACTCCTTACCGGCAGGTGCGGTGAACGTGCATGCGGGGACCGTGTAGGGGCTGGTGGTCGTCACGTCCGCCATCGTGCCGGTACCGCCGTTCGAATCAAACGAAACGGTATAGGTCGTAGGCTGCGGCGCGTCGCCGTCGACCAGCCACGTGATCTGGATCGAGTCGAGATACATTGCGTTGCTGCTGGAACGGAGACCGATATACGCATACTCATCTTCAATCGTCAGCGTGGTGCTTGTGCCGCAAACGATCGAACCGATCTTTGTGCCCGCATTGCTTCCGTACAGATCGGATGTGGCAGAATATGCAGCGGACTTTCCGTAGACGTCCAGCGTTCTGCCATCTGTGGTGTTGCTGTTCCACTCAACAGCGACCTTCTTCGCCTTCCCACCGGAAACGGTGGTAACGATACCGTAATTATTCTTCGCGTTCAGCAGAATGGATCTGTTTCCGCCTGCCGAATAACCCGCATAGGTTATGCCGGACGCTTCGGAAGTGTAGGTCCAGTTCACATAGGATGTGCCTGTAGCGCCGGTTGTCTCACGGGTCAGCGCATCCGTGACATTGGTCGCTTCCCCCGCCGCAAACGACGGGAGCAGGGTAAACGTCAGACAGAGCGCAAGAAGCAGCGCCAGCATTTTCTTTTGTTTCATCGATGGTTCTCCTCCTGATCCTAATTTATCCTCATTCCTTACGGAAGTTCAGGCAGTACAATGGGGCCGTCGTTGTCTGTGGGCGTCGGTGAACCCGCTTCTGTCGGCGCGGGTGTCGGCGTCGGCTGTTCTGTGGGCGTCGGTGTTTCGCCGGGTTTCGGCGTAGCCGTCGGGGTCGGATCCGGATCTTCGATTTCAAGCGGGTCCTTCGTCGGTTCCGTCTCCGGCGTTGCCTCCGGCAGGTCCGAATTCTGCGGTGCGTCCGTTCTTTGAGGCGGCTGCGTCGGATCCCCCGGTTCAACGCCTTGCTCACTCGGGTCCGGCTTGCCCGTCTTGTTCGGTTCAACATTGTTCTGCGGCTCCGCGCTTGCGGGCACGGCCTTTTCGGTGTCGTCTCTGCCGGAACTGTTGCTGATGATGAGGATCAGCGCGATCCCGAGCGCGATCGTCAGTAAGCAGACAATGCAAAGCACGATGATATTGCGTTTGTTCATGATCGTTCTCCCTTCCGGACCGGGTTATTCGCATGCGAGAAGACCTGTTCGGTCCGTACTTTATTTGATGTTCGGCAGACGGATTTGTCTGAACGTGAAATGACCTGTATCCTAAAGAATTTTATCACAAGCGGGTATAAAGTGCAATACATAAATTGAAAGGATTGCCTCCCGCCGATCCGACCGGCAGCGCAAAAAGTTTTCCGATTCCATCTTTTTATCTGCGGATCGATATGCTATAATAGGTTTACGGAGGAGCATTATGAAACACACGAAACAAATCCTGAGCCTGCTCGCTGCGCTGCTGCTGCTCGCATCGCTGTTCGGCTGCGGCATGACCCCGGTGCCCGTTCCGGACCCGGTCCCGACCGACAGCGGGATCGACGCGCAGGTCTTTACGCTCGAACCGACCGAACGCAACGATCCGAAGACGCAGGATGCCGATTCCCCGGAGGAAACGCCTTCGGAAGCGCCGACGCCTGAACCATCCGACACGCCGTGCCCTGTCTCGGAGGACGGCGAATACTGGACGAAGGACGACGTCGCGCTGTACATCCATCTGTTCGGGCATCTGCCGAAGAACTATATCACCAAGAGCAAAGCGCAGGATCTCGGCTGGTCCGGCGGATCACTCGAGCCGTACGCGCCGGGCTGTTCGATCGGCGGCGGATATTTCGGGAATTATGAGGGACTTCTGCCGACGAAAAAAGGACGCAAATATACCGAATGTGACATTGACACGCGCGGTGCGAAAAGCCGTGGGGCAAAGCGCATCGTGTTCAGCAACGACGGACTGATCTACTATACGGACGATCATTACGAAACGTTTACGCTTTTATACGGAGGGGACTGACATGGAATTCATTATCATCGACGGACGGCGTATGACCTCGATCGAAGCGACGCACGAATACCTTGCCAAAACGCTTCGGCTGCCGCCCTACTACGGGCACAATCTCGACGCGCTGCACGACTGTCTCACGGACCTTTCCCGCGGCGTCTGGATCGTTCTCATCAACGGCGATTTCATGGACGAGCAGCTCGGCGATTACGCGAAAAAGCTGCGCCGCGTCTTTACGGACGTCGGCAATCTTCCTTACGCCTGCCACTTTACGGAACATCACTCTTAAGGGATATGACAAAAGCCGCCGGGATCTCCTCCCGACGGCTTTTTGCGTGCTTTTCGTCAATCCGCGTACAACAGCTCGTACTCGAAATACTCATCCTGTGAAATGCCGCCGATCTGATACGGCCAGCTGTCCTCATCCATCGTAAACTCGATCATAGCGGTCACGCCGTCCAGCGTGCGAATTTCGGCAAGCAGGCGCGATTCGTGGAATCGTGTCATATAGAGGATCGTTCCGGCCGGCAGCGTTGCCGGTTCGCCGTCGATCGTGCAGGGCAGTTCGCGTTTGAGCTGCAAAAACCAGCCGTAATCTCCCAGATGCTCTTGATAATTTTTCAGGTCCTCTTCGGTCGGAAGCGAAACGTCAAGCCATTCGCCGTCCGGCGTAAACTGCTCGCCGTGGCAGCTTCTCCGTCCCGATTGCGTGCCCAGAAGATCGGTTCCCTCCGAGCGGTATAGAACACCGTCGCTGCCGACGCCGATCGTATAGCCGAAGGCTTCGCCGCGAACGAACTTACCCTTTTCGATATGCAGCGGAATGGTGATATAGTCGTCCGATCCCTCATCGATTTCGATCAGCAGGTCCGTATAGGGCGTGGTCGGGTCGAGATCGATCAGGATCGCCTTCGTCATTTCGGCGCCGTCCTTCAGCGTGATCTTGATCTTGCCCGCGGTGATGGTCGTCCTGTTCTTCTTGTAATCCAACTTGAATGAGATCTTCTCCGCTTTGCCGTCCCCGTTGAGGTCGAAGGTGAACATCTGCGCTTCCTTCTTCCCCTTCGGGTTCATCTCGTACATCCGATATACGACCGGAAGCTGATCGTCCTTCAGCGCCTTGGTCGGTTTGAAGCTCTGCGGCGCGCCGTAGAGCATCTGCGGCGTCGGTCTCGGCGTCGGTGTCGGTTTGGGTGTAGGTGTCGGTTCCGGCGTCGGCTCGGGCGTCGACTCGGGCGTCGGTTCGGGCGTGTCCGGAACGCTCGCTTCGCCTTGCTCCACCGGTGTTTCGTCCGGCGTGTTTTCCGTCTCGACAACGATCGGGTTTCCCGGCTTCCCTGTCTCGGGTGCGTCCCCCGTACAGGCAACGCCCATCAGCAGCAACAGGCAAAGTGCCGTTATCATCAGCTTTTTCATAGCGTTCCTCCGTCTTTTTTGTTCCGAATACGAATCCGTACAATTCAGTATAGCATAGCTCATGCGCAAATGCAAATCGGTCACTCTTTTCCCGTTTAACGGACAGATCATTCTGTATGCTTGTCTTGTAAAAACAAACGGGAGGGCAAAAAAATGATGGAACGGATCCGATATCGGTTTCTGATGCGACAGCTTCGGAAGGAGATCGCAAAAACGGTGAACGGAAAACAACCCTCGAGACGCGATGAAAAGATCAAAACCGCGGTCCTGACTGCTTGCAAAGCGTACGGAAGTATTGTATAATATACGCATGAGATCGTTGCTTCGTCCCCTTGCGCTGATTCTTGCGCTGCTTTTGCTCTGTACGTTCGGCTGTTCGCGCCCGGACGTATACGAGCCGACCGACGCGGAAAAGCGGTCGCTGCGGGAATTGCTGATCGCGTCCCGTCCGGATACGCCGGAGATCACGGGTCCTTCTCTCGAGGTTGTCGTGATCGACGTCGGGCAGGGCGACAGCATCCTGCTCGTTTCGCCGGAAGGGAGGACGATGCTCGTGGACGCGGGACCGCAGGATTCGTTCCGGCACATCCGCAAAGCCCTTGACGCGCACGGGATCACGTTCCTCGACGTCGTGGTCGCGACGCATCCGCACGCGGATCACATCGGGTCCATGGCAAACGTCCTGAACGCCTATCCGGTCGGAACATTCGTGACGATCCCGGAGACGATCGGCATGTATGCCGCCGCGGACGCCGCGCTTTCCGAAAACGGCTGTTCCGTCTTCTTTGCGGAAGGCGGAGCGACGATCCCGTGGGCGGACAGCTGCACCGTGACGGTTTTGAGTCCGATCGCATCCTACGATGCTGCGCAGGACGAACTGAACGACCGATCCGTCGTGCTGCACGTGCGTTACGGGGACACCGCCGTCCTGCTGACCGGCGATGCGGAAGCCGTTGCGGAAAAGCGGATGCTCGACACGTTCCCGCAATCCATGCTTCGGGCAAACGTGCTGAAGCTCGGTCATCACGGTTCGTCCAGCTCGACCGGATACGGATTCTTCCTTGCGGTCGATCCGGACTTTGCCGTCGCTTCATGCGGTACGGACAACGATTACGGTCATCCGCACAAGGAAACGCTTTCGCTGCTGTATGATACACGTACAGCGTTTTATTGCACCGATACGGACGGCACCGTTACGTTCCGCCTCGACGGAAAATCGGTATCCGTCAATCCATCTTGAAAGGAGTAGCCATGAAAACCTGTCCCGTTTGTCAAAAGGTCGTGACCGACCAGGCGAAATTCTGTTTCTTCTGCGGCGCTTCGCTGCTGGACGCCGACGTTGAGCCGATCGTGCCTGCCGCCGAGCCCGCGGAAGCCCCGATCCCCGAACCGGAACCGATCCCCGAACCGGAACCCGAGCCCGTCCCCGAACCGGAACCCGAGCCCATTCCCGAACCGGAGCCGGAACCCATTCCCGAACCCGAGCCCATTCCCGAGCCCATTCCCGAGCCCGCGCCGGTCTTTGCGCCGCAGCCCGAACCGGTTTACAAGCCGGAGTCCGCGCCGGTCTTTGCGCCGCAGCCCGAACCGGTTTACAAGCCGGAGCCCGCGCCCGTGCCGGAACCCGTTCCCGTTGAGCCGAAGCAGGAGCAGCCGATCATCGTCTCGACCGATTCGCGTTCGCTGATGACCGCGCCAGGTTATTTCTTCACGACGATCCTGTTCCACATTCCGCTGATCGGGTTGCTGTTCATGATCATCTGGGGCTGCGGGAAGACAAAGAATCTCTCCCGCAAGCGTTTCTCCCTTGCATGCCTCATCATGCGGCTTTTGGGATACATCCTCGTGCTCGCCGTGACGGTGTTCCTGCTGATTTGCTTCTCGGGCAGATTCCCCGCCCTCTGGAACGCGGTCAAGCCGATCCTGTTCCCGTAAAGAAAGCACAAAGGAACTGTAAAGATCGTCTTTACAGTTCCTTTTTTATGTCTGTTTTTCCGGTTCGGGTCTGATCCGGTCGTCAGACCGGATTTATTCCCGATACAGGATACCGTCGCGGATGCGGTAGGTGATATCCGCCTTTGCGGAGATCTCCGGGTCGTGCGTGACGACCACGACGCAGTAGCCTTCCTCATGCGCGAGCGCAAGCAGCAGATCGATGATCCTGCGGCTGTTCTCGGTGTCGAGGTTGCCCGTCGGCTCGTCCGCAAGCAGAAGACGCGTCTCCATGCTCATCGCCCGCGCGATCGCCACGCGCTGCTGCTCGCCGCCCGAAAGCATGTTCGGAAAACGGTTCAGCACATTGTCCGGCAGACCGACCTTCCGGATCAGCTCCGCCGCCCTTTCCCGCGCCTTTTTGCCCTTGAAGCCGCGGAGCTCCATCGGGTAGGTCACGTTTTCCGTTACCGTAAGCAGCGGCAGCAGACGGAACGACTGGTAGATGACCGCTGCGTTCTCCCTGCGGTAGCGGTTCAGATCGATCGAGGAGGTCGGCTTGCCGTTGAACAGGATCTCGCCCTCCGTCGGCAGCATCAGACCCGCCATAAGCGACAGCAAGGTGCTCTTGCCCGAGCCGGACTTGCCGACCAGCGCATAGAGACTGCCCTCCTCAAAGCTGCAGTTCACGCCGTTCAACGCGTTCACGGTCTGGTACTTGGATTCGTACCGGTATTTGACGTTTTTTTCTTCGATGATAGCCATAGTCGTTTCCTCTCGCTCGTTATTCGGGTTCGGTCAGGGATGCATAGGACGGTTTCAGAAGCCCTGTGATGAGGCAGATCAGCGTGGACAGGTTCCAGACGCCGCAGAACGCGCCGCACAGGATCAGAAACGCCGTGGACAGCGGACACCCTGTCAAATACGAGATCGCGATGCCGATCACGATGCCGATCGCGGACAGCACCGCCTGCTCGAACAGGAAGTTCAGCAGGATCCGGTACGGCTGTGTGCCCATGGCGCGCATGACCGCGATTTCCTGCCGTCTCGACAGCGTCAGAAGCCACGCAAGCACCAGTCCGATCACGCCCGCGATGATGTACAGCGCGTCGTACAGCACGCCGACGTATTGAATCTGCCGCTCCATGGATTGCGTGGTATTGAGGTACATCTCGTCTTCGATGATCGCGAACGGCTTGGACCGGATCCCGGAATGCACGTAGGAAAATCCGGCGTCCTCCAGTCCCTGCCGCAGCGTGTCGAGATCCTCCGCGTTCCGCAGCGTAAACAGGAAGCTGTCATAAGTCCGGCGTCCGGCGTCGATCGTGTCATAGCCGTCGTATTCGAACGGGTATTCCCCTTGCCCGTCATGCTCCTTCGTCAGCTCTTCCATGACCTGCGCCGTGGGATAGTAATCGATCGGCGAGAAGATGTAGGGTCTGGTCGTGCCGGCGGCATACGAGGCAACGACCCGAACGTCGACCGAGCCGCATATCATGTAGGCAAAATACATGGACGGCGCGTCCGTGAACAGGATCTTGATCGTATCGCCGAGCCCGATACCCTTTTCTTCCATCATGTGCCTCGGCAGCGCGCAGATCGGATCTCCTCCGACGAAATCATCGTCCGAATACCCGTCCAGCCATTCGATATCCTTGATCTTGACGTAATGGAACAGCGGACTGCCTTCGACCGACGACGCGGCGATCCATTTGGATTCCGAATACAGCCGGTCGACCAGCGTATCAAACGCGAACGAACCGCCCGACGGGATCCGCGGATCCGGAACGTCGTATTCCGTTCCGTCCGCCGATACCGTTACGCCGACCACTTCGCCATACGCCATCGTATCGGTTACGGTATGGTCCGACAGCAGCCCGGTTTTCAGCAGGTTTTCAATCGGACGGCTCCGCACGACCATGCCGTCGATGAGCTGTCCCTGATAATCGGTTGCAAAGCCGGTCACGACCGCGTTTTTCCGATACGCATCGAGCTGGTCCCGATATCCATCCAGCGACGTCGTCAGCCGTCCGAAAAAGATCGCGACCATCAGACAAAGCAGGACGACGGCCGCCGTGCGGATCACGCCCCTGCGCATCGAGAGCAGCGCGTATTTCAGCACGCCGGAAAGCTTTGAGCTCTTCCCCACGTGCTTCGGCAGCGTGTTGAGCGCCGACCGTTTCTTTGTCTTGGTCTTTTTCACGTGCAGGACGCGGAACGTGAACAGTGCGGTGAACAGAAGCGAGCCGAACACGAGCAGCGCCGCGGACAGCAGATACACGTGCAGCGCGATCGACGGCTCGAACGCGAGCGTGCGCGTCAGCGACATGCGGCTGCCGGAAAATCTAAGATCCCGATCGGCAAACTGCGTTGCAAACTGCCGCAAAATCTCCATCACGCGGCCTTCGAGCAGCTTTCCGATCACGCAGCCGATCACGGTGGAAACGACCGAAAGAAGCAGCGACGCGCTGACGAAATAGGTCAGCACGTGCGTCTTTTCGCCGCCGAGCGCGCGCATCGTCAGCGCCGATTCCTTCTGTCTCGAAACAAACAGATGGCTTTGCATCGCATGCGCTACGACCGTCAGCAGCAGGCAGGCCGCGAGAAAGATGACGGAAATGAACATCAGCTCGCGCATCGGCTCGGTTGCCGCCGCATAGCCCTGGTCGTAGACCGTTACGCGGAAACCGTATTTCTGAAGCGGTTCGGCGAGCTGCTCGAACGCTGCCGCCTGATCGTTCTGCAGACGAAAATGTCCGAGCCGATACCCCGTGACCGGCCGGATACCGACGTTTGTCGCCCCGGCGTCCGGCAGAAAGATCCGATACGGGTAATTCTCATTATCCTTGTAGATGCCGACGATCTCATATTCGCCTTCGTCCGTTTCCTTCCATATGCCCGGCTCGTACAGGTCCCCGTCCGATGAAAACACCTGAAACCGGATGCGATCGCCGACCCGGCTGCCGAATACGCCGGCGATGCGGTCCGATACGACGCACACATGCGCGCGCGACGCATACTCCTCCGCGGTAAACAGCCGCCCCTCTTTCAGCGAGATCTGCTGCTGATGGAACGGCAGATAGTCGTCGAGAGACGCCGAACAGAACACCCGGCAGCTGTCATTTCTGAGCCGCACGATATCGGCGTACCGAAGATACGCTTCGCCGTCCGATTCGTCCGCAGGCGCAAAGGGCTGCAGCGTCAGTTCCTCACCGTCCTCATAGAATGTGACCGCTTCCGCGTAATACCAGGGATTGTTGGTCTGTCCCTTGAAGTATCGTCCGGCGGTATAATAGGTCTTGCCTGTTTCCAACTCTTCCCCGCCGTTTCCCGGCATCTCCTGCGTGCGGACGTACAGCATCGTTCCCGTGTAATCCTTGTTGGAGCAATACGTTTCGACGACGATCATCAGATACATGTCGTACCGTGAATCGTACATCTGATTGCTCAGGCGCATGACCGCGCGGTTCGGTTCGAGCGTATAATTGTCCCAGCGGTGGAATCCGTCGATGATGGCAACCGTGTTGCTTTCCGCCTCATACGAGATCACGCTGTCCGCGCCGGTCAGCGCGTTCAGTTCGTCGCTGTGTTCCGTGACCGCCTTGACGAGATCCTCGTCGTAGACGGTCCCGTTCGGATACTCGTTCCCGACGTATTCGAGATTTGCGATCGTGTGAAAGTAATCCTCGCAATCGGAAAGATAGGCGCGCACCGCCGAAAAAACGCACAGGGAAACGGTCAGCAGTGCGGACAGCAGAACGAGTACCGCGGAAAACAGGACGGTCTTCCACGGTGTCCGCAGCGTGCATTTGATTCCGTTTTTGATTGCTGTCATCGTGTTCTTATCCCCTTATTCTGCCAAAATGGTTTCGTGCCGATCGTATCGCATGACCGGTACGCCGTCAATACCGTCCGCGATTCCGGCGGACGTCCGGGTCCGAAGCCGTCTTCAGTTCGCTTCGAAATCGATCCACAGCGCGGGACGGACCCCGTAATAGATCAGCCAGATGTCGACGTCGAGCGTTGAAACGGCGCCGTCGATGGTGATCACGGCGGCATGATAGTTGCTGCTGTAAGGCGTCCGAAGCCACCAACCGCACGTGTCCTTTCCGTCCACCTGATAACTGCTGCTCGTAATCGCGCCCTTCGCGATCGCGTACTCGGTCGGGACACACCTTCTCGCTTCGTCCGTCCCCAGATATTTATAGGCGTCCGGCGTGCTCAGCAAAAACACTTTGCCGATCACGTCCCGGATCCTGCTCTGTTCCTCCTCGACGAACGCGCCGGTTAAGAACGTTTCGTTCAGCCATTTGCGCAGCGAGCACGTATCCCAGGAAGCGTTCTCCGTGGAAGAACTGTACTGCATATAATCCAGCACGTACCGGCTGATGACCAGAATGCCGTCGTCGTCCCTTGCCAGAACCACCCACTCGATATCTTCCGCGCCGTTTGCAGGATCATTGTCCTGCTCGTATGCACCGAACCATACGGAATCTCCGACCTTCGCGTTTCTGATCCTTGCAGTCTTATAATCGTCATAGATGTCGTTTGCAAGCGTTTCGCTGTCCCTGTATCCGTCCAGCGCGATCAGCATCGGATACGCTTCGTCATATTTTCCGGCGGCGCAAAGTTCCTTCGCTGCCGCGTATTGCTGCTCCGAGAACGCTGCTTTGCTTGCTTCGGCTCTCTCCGCGCTGTCCAGATACCCGTCCAGTTCCGTAAAAGCAGCCGCTGCCGCCTCGTATTCGCCCGCTTCAAACAGATCCGCCGCAGCGCCGTATCGGCACTCGGTCGTCTTCGCTTCGCTGTCCCGGTAACCGCGCATCGCCTCGAACGCCGGGATCGCGCTCTCATACTCGCCTGCGTTATAGAGCGCCATCGCTTTGGCATAGCGCACGCCCGGCAGAATGACCAACGGCAGCAGAACGGCAAGCGCAACGAGAACAGCGAGAATCGACAGTGCGACGGTGAGCGCCGTTTTCCGTTTTTTCGTCTTGCGTTCCGCTTCGCTGCGTTCGGCTTCTGCCTTTTCTGTGAGCGCCATGATCCGCTGCTCGCAGACCGCGATTCGTTCATCCGCGTCGCGCCAGCCGGAAATGGTCCTGAAAAGATCGATCGCCTCCCGCTGCATGTCCGCGTTTTTCACGCCGCGCATCTTCGCGCATGCAGTCTCGTATATCCCGTCCTTCTGCGTCTCCGTCAGTACGGTCTGATCCTTTGTTTCCATGCAGTGTCCTTTGTCCTTTCCCGATCGCCGTTCGGACCGCATAAGCAGATCCGTCGGTCAAATACTGTTCCCGCGTATGAACGCCTTTTCAAAGGCGGAAGCCGCATCAACTGTCGCCGACGTCGACCCGTATTGCGGGACGAACCGCCGTATTCGCGTGATCGACGCTGTACCCGTGTAAGCTGACGCAGCCGGTGCTGTCGACGATCGCGATGTTCATGCTCTGGATCCCCGGCGACCGCAGCCACCACAGGCAGTGTCCGTTGGCGGTGCAGATGTTTTCGAATCCGCTCTGCGCATTCGCGTATGCGGTCGGCTCGCCTTGTCTCGCGCTTTCCGGATCCATGTACCGAACGGCCTCCGGAATGCTCAGAAGGAACACCCTGTCCTCCGTATCGTTCCCCGCGGGCGTCGTCGTGTAGCTTGGGTTCCGGTCCGCGCTGACGCGCGTGTTCAGGATCCGGCTCTGTTCGTCTGCGCTGAACGCATCGTTGAGAAAGCTCTCATTCAGCCAGGCGCGCAAGGAGCATTCCTCCCACGTCATCTCATCAAGTGCGTCGTGATACGGTCGGCAGTCGAGCGCATACCGACTGATGAGAAGCACGCTGTCGCCGTCCTTCTCCAGCACCAGCCACTCGATGCTTTCCTTTCCGTTCGAAGGATCGTTGTCCTGCTCGTACGCGCCGAACAAAACGTAATCCCCGACTGCGGCGTTTCTGAACCCGGCTTCCTTGTGCTGTTCGCAAATATCGTCTGCTCTCTCGGCGCTGTCCGGATCGCCGTCCGGCGCCGCAAGTGCCCCGTCCTCCCCCTCGTATTCGTCCGCGTGATAAAGCTCCGTCGCTTTTGCATAGCGTATCCCCGGCAGAATGACGAGCGGCAGCAGTACGGCGAGCGCAAGCAGAACGGCGAGAACCGACAGCGCGATGATGAGCGCCGTCTTCCGTTTTTTCCTCTTGCGTTCCGCTTCGCTGCGTTCGGTTTCCTCCGCAATCTTTTCCACGTCCACCCCTCCTCCGCCTCCCGGTTTTTTTGTTCCGGTCGGCGTAAGTGTCGACCATATTATAACCAGATATAGCGTTAATTTCAAGACATACCCCGGTTATATGTCGACTCAAAATCAGTCCTCGAGAACGCTGTAATAGCCCTTGTACCGCAGCCGCTCGATCATGGCGTGGAACTCGTCCTCATCGAAGCCGTCGCCCTCTTCGAGCCACCACTTCACGATGGACGCCAGGCTGACGGAATAGATCTTGATGAACAGATCGTATTTCTTCTGTTTCTTCTCGTTCTCTGCCTTGAGGATGCTCTGCGTGGCCATCTTCTTTTCGATCTCGTCCGCAAACAGAAAGAACCCGTCGAACGGCTCCGTCCGAACGTTCAGGATCCGCGTGAGCGCGGTGCGCCGCTGCGCGATCCACGCAAGCAGCTCCTCAAAAAGCGCCTTCTCCCGGTCCGTATTCCGCGCGATATTCAGATCAAAGAACGGCTGAAACCACCGGTCGACCAGCGATCTGCACAAATCTATGAAAAGCTCATCCTTCGAGCCGCAGAAGAGATAGAACGTCGTTCGATTGATCCCGGCGCGTTTGGACAGTTTCGCGATCGTGACGTCGCGGTATTCCCGCTCGTTCAGGCAGGACAACAGCGCCTGCCGCAGCTTTTCAACCGTGCTTGCGGAATCGGCAAGCCGTCTCATCATCATTTTCCTCCGTTTTGCATTCTTTTCATCCATCATACCACAGCCGCGCGGGAATCGCCACAACCGATTGCGCGGGAATCAAAAAAAGAGACAGAATCGCTTCCGTCTCTTGTTGTTTTGGGTGGAATTATTTGATTTCGCAGGTTGCGCCGACTGCCTTGAACGCTTCGACGATCTTCTCTGCTTCTTCCTTGGAAACGCCTTCCTTGACGGCCTTGGGCGCGTTGTCGACGACGTCCTTTGCTTCCTTCAGGCCGAGGCCGGTCTGCTCGCGGACGACCTTGATGACCTTGATCTTCTCCGGTCCGATCTCCTTGAGGATGACGTCGAACTCGGTCTTCTCTTCGACTTCTTCAGCTGCGGCGACGGGGCCTGCGACTGCGACTGCGGTTGCTGCTGCGGACACGCCGAACTCCTCTTCGAGAGCCTTGACGAGTTCGTGGAGTTCCAAAACGGACATTGCCTTAATATCGGCGATCAGTTGTTCCTTATTCATGATATTTCTCCTTTAAAATTTTGTTTTTTGATTTTTGGTTTGTACGGCTGTGCCGTTTTGGTTGTTATGCCTCTGCAGTTTCTGCAACTGCGTTGGGATCCAGCTTCTTTGCGATCTGGTCGAGCACGATTGCAAGACCGGA
>CAMYWS010000004.1 GCA_947302865.1 uncultured Clostridia bacterium | reverse complement strand
GTGGAAGCCCAGCCTAAGGTCATGACCTGTGGCTTATCGGCAGTGCCTTTGGCATAGCCGGTATAGGTGACATAAGCCCACCAGAAGCTGGTGTCGTTCTGGGAATATTCGTGGGCGTATGGGTTCCGCTTTTGCAAAAACGGGATGATTGCTTTGCAAGTGATGTGCGCTTCATGCGTGAAAAGCGGAACACGGCATATTACTGTGACCGCAGAGAGTCGCATAACTTTGGTGTAAGCCGCAGCATCGCCTGCGCCGACGGCACAAACTACATGGCTGTATCATAGAATTTGAAGGTGTACGTACAGGAGGGACCATGAATCCGGATTTGCTGCAAGGATCCATTCAGACTGTAGCGAAGGAGATTTCCTCTGTGCTGCCGCTGCACGGCTTCTGGCTGTACGGCAGCGTGGTTTTACATGATTTCCGTTTCGGGTGGAGCGATATCGACTTTATCGCATTTACAAACGAGCCGATCGATGAAAACCATGCGGAACGTCTTTTGCCGCTGCGTCAATCGCTGTCCGCGCGCTTTCCGGATAATCCGTATTATCGTTGCTTTGAGGGCGTTATCGTCAATTTTAACGAGTATCAGCGCAGTCAATTTGACCGGATCGTCTACTGGGGGACGTCCGGACAACGCATCACAAACCGATGCAGCATCGATCCGTTTTCCATGCTGGAACTTTCGAAATACGGCGTAAGGATCTGCGGCGCGGACGATCGCGATCTGTTCAGAACACCGGAAAGATCCGAACTGGCGACTGCGGTACGCAGCCATTACGAGGGGATCCGGCGATGCGCCGTGGAGACGGACGACAGCCTGTATTCCTGCGGGTGGCTCCTGGATATTGCAAGATGCATGTATACCCTTCGGACCGGGGACGTGACCGGCAAAACGCAGGCGGGGGAGTGGGCGCTCTCGGAGCATCTTTTCCGTGATGAAGAACCGCTGAATAGAGCTCTTGCGATCCGAAAGGACCCGCTTGCATACAAGGACGATGCGCAGACAAAGGGATGGCTCAAAACGCTCGGACCGACGGTACAGCAATATGCTGACGTGCTCGAACGAGAGCTTTTTCATTATATATCAAAATAGTTTTGAGTTCTGTGAACCTTTCGGCTTCTCTTTACGACCTGATAGGTGAAGACGTCTTGAGAACAACGGAATAGAGGTGAGAACATGACCGGCTTTGAAACGCTCGTTGCGGAAAACATGCAGCCGCTGGAACGGTTCGTTAAATTCCGCATCGGCAATCCTTCGGACGCGGAGGATGTGCTGCAGGAAGTGCTGATCGCGGCATACCGCGGACAGGAAATGCTTGCCGATGAAGCAGCGTTCAAACCGTGGATCCTCGGTATTGCAAGGAATAAGTGCAACGATTATTTCCGTGCGAAGGCAAAGCGCATGGAGGTTCCGCTGGAGTCGCTCGACGAGACGGCGCTGACCGTCGGCATACACGGCGTCACGACGAAAATGGTCGTACGGGAAACGCTGGACCGGCTCGGCGATACGGACAAACAGATCCTGTATCTCAGCTACTTCAAAGATCTGCCGCAATCGGAGATCGCAAGCCGTCTCGGTATTCCGGTCGGCACGGTCAAGAGCCGCCTTTTCCACGCAAAACAGCAGTTCAGGGAACTGTATCCCGAAAAACCGAAAGGAGAAACAACCATGGAGATCATTCGTAAATACATGCCGGACTATATGCCGGATTATCAGATCAAAGAAACGGACGGTGAACCGTTTGCGGTTTGCTGGGAGGAAATGATGGGATGGATGATCGTCCCGAAGCTCGGCGAAAGGATCAGCTGGGCCATGTATGATTTCCCGAAGCGCAGCCGGACCGAACAGTGCGACATGGCGGTGGTCGGCCGCGCCGAGGTGCACGGGATCGAGGGCGTTGAGATCGAGGCGGTCGAATACGATCCGATGGACTGCAACAGAATCAGCGGGGCGGACACAGCAAAACGCCGCTTCGTAGCGCAGCTGACCGATACGCATTGCCGTTATCTCGCGGAGAGCCATATCGAGGACGGCGTCAAAAAACTGTACACGTTCCTGGACGGCGACGAATTCCTTCAAAGCTGGGGATTCGGTGAAGACAACTGCGGAAACGAAACGCATATCATGCCGAAAGGTCTGATCCGAAAGCAGGGCAGTATTATTACAACCGCAAAGCAATCGTTTATGCTCGACGTTGTCGGTCGGTATGAAGTGCAGATCAACGGAAAAATATTTGACACAATCTGCGTGATCGACGCCGGCGCGTATGAGGAAGGCGTCGTGACGGAACAGTATCTGGACCGCAACGGCAGAACGGTCCTGTGGAGACGGTTCAACCGCAATGACTGGATGCAGGAGAGATACAAGCGTCCGTGGACGGAACTGCTCCCGGAAAACGAACGGATCACCGTCGACGGCATGACGTACGTACACTGGTACGACTGCATCACCGATTATATTCTGTAAACACGAAAAAGGATCCGGATTTACGCCGGATCCTTACTTTATTCATCTTTCTTTTCATAGGGTCTGTTCCACGAGCCGATCTCGATCAGATTGCCCTCCGGATCGGCTATATAGCAGGTCCTTTGACCCCACGGCTCGGTGGCCGGTTCCATGACCGGTGCCGCGCCGTTTTCCACAGCGTGACGGAATGCGGCGTCTACATCATCAAAGGCGTCAACGTAAAGCGCGAGCTCAAAGTGACCGTTCAGACCGTTCACATATTCGTATTTACGGTCCGTCATTTTTTCAAAATCGCTTCGACCGTACAGAAGGAACAGCGTTCCGTCCTTAACAAGATATACGTTTTTTGTATCCTCGGATTCCTTGATCTCAAATCCGAGCACGTCTCTGTAGAAGCGGATCATCCGCGCCATATCCTTTACCAGTAAGCCGAAACCATCCAGCCGCATAGCATTTCCTCCCGATCATTCTTCTGTCTTTATCTTGCCGCCCTCGACGGTCAGATGCACGTCGCCGTCTTTCGTCTGCAGAATCACGGGATCATACAGTTCCATTGCCTGCAGCGTTTCCTTCGCGGCGGGATTCTTTTCCGAATCGCAGATGATGACGCAGGACGGCATGGCGGCGGTCATGAGAGCAAACGTGTTCTCATCATAGACGCCGTGATGCGGCAGCTTCAGTACATCGCAGGTCAGATTACGCGTACCGAAAACCAGCTTTTCGAGTTCTTTGCCTTCCGCATCGCCCATGAAAAGGAATGATTTTCCCTGATACAGCATTTTGGCGATCAGGGACTGCTCGTTGTCGCTCTTTCCGTCGTAAGGAACGGGGGAGACCCAGATCGTCAATTCAAGATCGCCGTAAGCGAGAGCCAGATCCTGATCCAGATAGGAGACCTCGGCGTTCGTCTGCGTCAAAGCCGCAAGCAGCTGCGCGTACTGTTTGGATTCCTTTCCGTATGAAGGGAGCACGATACGGTCGATCGGAAACGCGTCGATCAGAATGTCCGCGCCGCCGATGTGATCCTTATCAAAATGCGTCAGGATCATGAGATCGAGTTTTTCCACGCCGAGCGTTTTCAGCTTTGCGGTGAGCTTGTCGCCGTCTCCGTGCTCACCGGCGTCGATCATGATCGCGGCGTCGGTCGTCTGCACCAGAATCGCGTCCGCTTTCCCGATCGAGAAGGCGTAAATATCCAGTTTTTTTGTTTCCTCCGGCGCGATCGGATGACAGGCACATCCGATCAGAAGCAGCAGGATCAGTAAAAATATCAGTGATCGTTTCATATAAAACAGTATATCCGATAATCTCTCCGTTGACAAGAACAAAAATTGTGCTATACTATAGATGCGAACATATGTTCGCATAAGGAAGAAATATGAAGGTATACGTCGGGGTCGAAAGCTATACGGACGAGGACGGGCATACAAGTCCGCGCATCGTATATTGGAGCGACGGCCGCCGCTTTGAGATCCAAAAGATCCTTGATGAGCGGCAAGCCGTCTGTATCGGCGCGGGCGGACGCGGCATGCGGTATACGTGCTTGATCAACGGAAGAAAACGCTTTCTGTTCCTCGAGGGGACACGATGGTTTGTGGACGCCGCGAAAAATTAATCGGAAACTGTAGCAACCTTGATAAAACTGTGGTATAATCATATCACCACAAATAAGGAGGCACGTATGGAACAGGAATACAGTGTGGAAAACGCGAAAAAATACATCAAGCAGCGCTTTATGGAACAGGGCGATTTCCTGATCCTGAAGGAGGAAGTCTTCGATCGCATGCTGGATCGGATCACGGAACTCGACGAGACGTTCATGGAGGAGTCCGGCGTAAACGACGGAGAAGTATACGACGACGAAAAGGCGTTCGAGTATCTTTTTGCGGAGATGCAGAAATCGTTTGAGGAGCAGAAGATGTACTGCATGCGCTTCGTGGAGGACTATATGGACTACAGTGAAGCGTATCTCGACAGCATCGGCGCGATCGACTGGGAATAAAACGGAGATCCGACATTGAAGGTACTCTTTATCGGCAACAGCCATACCTATTTCAATGACATGCCGCATCTGTTTGCTGAAATGTGCGAAGCGCTCACCGGCGAACGGACGGAGGTCACGATGCTTGCGTTTTCGAATCGCAAGCTGGACTGGCATTGCGAGGAGTACTTTTCCGTGCGTTTTGCGCTTTTGTACGGGCATTATGACTATTGTGTGATCCAGCAGTTCGGTCATCCCGTTCCGCCGATCGGGGAAACGGAACCGTCCGTTGAAAAACTCGTTCGTCTCTGCGAACGCGTCGAAACAAAGCCGGTCCTGTATATGACATGGGCAAAGCGCGGCGAACCCGAAAAAGCGGCGCTCATCAGCGGCATCTATCGTACGCTGGCGGACCGATACCGTACGCTTCTTGCACCGATCGGAGAGCTGTTCGAAACCGTGCGCGCGGAGCATCCTGAGATCGATCTCTATTGGTTCGACGGCTCGCATGCTTCGCCGTACGGGGATTATCTGATCGCGGCGGCGTTTGCGTCGCTGCTGACCGGACAGACCGATCTTTCGGCGCTTCCGGATGAGGTCGTCGATTTTCGCGTGCGGTTCGCGAAGGAAAAACCGCCGTCGGCGATCGAGGACCCGAACGAAACGAAAATACCTGCGGAACCCGCGGTTACGGCGATTCTGCGGCAGTATGCGTCGCGCGCGGCGCGGAGCGAAAACACATGAGGAAGAACGCTTTGAATCACAAAACAGCGTCGATCTTCTCCGTCGATACAATGCACATCGGCGTTCTGGACGGCGTGCGCGCGCTCGGCGTACTCTGCGTGCTGTGGTTCCATTTCTGGCAGCAGACGTGGCTGATGCCGATATACGCAACGCCTTTTCTTTCCTGGGCCGGCGTTTCGAGGATCAACCCGGACGTACTGCGGCGCGTCGGATATCTTTGCGTCGATCTGATGCTTTTGCTGTCCGCGTTCGTCCTGTATCTTCCGTATGCGAGACGGACGTTCTGCGGTACGCCGGTCGACCGGGTCGGAACGTTCTTCAAAAAACGATTTGCCAGGATCGTGCCGAGCTATCTGTTCGCCGTCATTGTGATGTATACCGTCGCTATGATAGAGGGCGCGTACAAGGGAAGAGCGGCATTTGCGCTGAAGGATCTTCTGACGCACCTGACATTTACGCAGATGATGTTCAATGACACGTATCTGTTCACCGGGATCACGGCAGTTATGTGGACGGTGTGCATCGAAATCGCGTTCTATCTGGTTTTTCCGCTGCTTGCGAAAGCGTTCGGGAGCAGACCGCTTCTGACGTACGGCGTCATGGTGCTGTTCGGCGTCTGGTTTGCGATCGGCGTCTCTTCAGCGCTCGGGGAGCCGCGGGTCATGGTCAACCGTTTTCTGACGTTTCTGCCGGTTTTCGCGAACGGCATGATGGCGGCGCATCTCTACGTCTGGTACGCGGAGCGGGTGAGACATAAGGCGATCCCGTCGATTCTCGGCACAGTCGCGGCGGCGGCGGCGCTCTGGCTGATCTTCCGGCTGTTTCGGGCCTGCGCCGCATCCGGAGACGCCTCGCATCAGCAGGTGTGGCAGATGCAGAACAGAATGTTCCTGTCGCTTGCGTTTACGGTATTCCTGCTCGGCGCGTCGATCTCGATGAAGCCGGTCCGGAAGATCCTCGATAACCGCATACTGTCCGCGATCGCCGCGGTATCCTATAATCTGTATCTGTGGCATCAATGGCTCATTGTCAAGGTCGTTTCGTCGTTCGGCGCAAAGAGCGGCGCGGACATCGCAAACGGCGGCGCCGGTACGCAATGGACGGTAACGGTCACGGGACTTGTGATTGCATTCGTCGTTGCCGCGCTGATCACTTACGGAATAGAAAAGCCGGCTTCACGGTTGATTTTAAATACAGGAAGGAGGAGCTGATCATGCATTATACGATGAAGGTCAACAATGTATGCTCATCAAAAGTCGACTTCGATCTGGTCGACGGGAAGGTACACAACGTCGTTTTCAAGGGCGGCTGCAACGGCAATCTGAAGGCGATCGGAAAACTGGTTGAGGGTATGGAGACGGAAAGAGTGGTACAGATCCTGAAAGGCAACACCTGCGGTCCGAGCAGTACGTCCTGTGCGGATCAGCTCGCGCTTGCCGTAGAAAGGGCGGCGGCGAACGTATGATGCGTTTCGGATTTGACATCGGCGGGACCAATATCGCCGCCGGCATAATCGACGGGCAGAGTCATCTGATCGCAAAGGGCTCCGTCAGATTTCCGCGCGGAGAAGGCAGCGAGGCGGTCGTTGCGGCGTGTGTCGGCTTGTATCGCGGCATCCTTGAAAAGGCCGCGGTCTGCGACTGCGAGATTGCGGGTGTCGGCGTTGCGGTTCCCGGCAGCGTGCTGCCGCAGGAAGGGATCGTGATCGACGCGCACAACCTCGGATTTCATCATACGCCGCTTGCGGCAATGCTTTCCGATGCGCTGCATAAACCCGTCGAGCTTATCAACGACGCCGACGCGGCAACGTTGGCCGAGCAGCGGATCGGCGCGCTTACCGGCACGAAAACGTCCGTGATGGTTACAATCGGGACGGGGATCGGCGGCGGATTGATCGTGAACGGCGAACTGTTCCGCGGCGGACGCGGAAACGGCACCGAACCGGGACATATGGTGCTTAAAAACGGCGGTCGCCTTTGCACCTGCGGCGTCAACGGCTGTGCGGAGGCCTATTGCTCCGCAACGCGTCTCTGCAACGACGGCGCAATGTTCGGAAAACCGACGGCAAAAGAAGTGATCGAAGCTGCAAAGGCGGGCGACGAGCAGGCGCTTGCGCTGTTCCGCGAATACGTCGATGATTTCGGAAGCTATATCGCGTCCATTATCAACCTGATCGATCCGGAACGCATTGCGATCGGCGGCGGCGTCAGCGGCGCGGGAAGCTTTCTTCTCAATCCGCTGCGCGAAGATGTAGCACGGAAATGCTTTTTTGAAACCTGCCCGGAGATCGTGGTCGCATCTGCCGGAAACGACGCGGGGATCATCGGCGCAGGGCTGATCGTATCTTAACCATACCGTAAAAAAGACGATCGGAATGTGTTCCGATCGTCTTTTGCTGTTCAGATTCAGATCGTTATACCGCCGTCGCAGCAGAGCACCTGCCCGGTGATGAACCGTGCGTTGGCAAGAAACAATACCGCTTCGGCAACGTCTTCCGGCGTACCGAGCCGGTTCAGCGGCGTCTCGAGACGGAACGCTTCCAATTCCTCCGGAGACAGATGCGCATTCATCGACGTCGGGATCAGCCCCGGCGCAACGGCATTGACCGTGACGTCAGACGGCGCAAGCTCCTTTGCCAGCGCCTTTGTAAAACCGATCACGGCGGCTTTCGACGCTGAATATAAAACTTCGCAGGAAGCTCCGGCAACACCCCACATCGACGAGATATTGACGATGGCGCCGTGATTCTGACGCAGATCATCGGTCAGAAGACGCGTAAGACGCATCATGGCGTGCACGTTCGTATCGAAGATCAGGTCGTATTCCTCGTCTGTCGTATCCGTGAACAGCTTTTGCGGCAGCGCGACGCCTGCGCAGTTCACGAGGACGGAAACTGTTCCGAACCGCTTGCGTATCTCCGATACAAGGCACGCTGCGTCTTCTGCGTCCGTAAGATCACAGCGGATGCAAAGATGATCCGTTCCGTTTGGAAATGCAGCGGCCGTCTGCTCAACGGATTCATTGTTGTTATGGTATTGCAGAACGACGGCATAGCCGGATTCCGCAAACCTTCTCGCAATCGCCGTGCCGATCCCGCCGGACGCGCCGGTGATCAAAACGATGTTTTTCATGTATCCTCCGTAAACACAACGCTCGACAGTATGGCGTCAAACGCGGAAACATAATTGTCACCCTCGCGGTTCAGCAGCGTGAACAGATACGTGCGATCTGCGTTGACGGCGCAGATGATCAGGTCGTGCGATCCCTGATCGATCCGTACTTTGCATATGATCCTGCGGGCGTCGAATCCGCCGACGCGGCAGGTTTCAAAACCTTTGACGGTCAGCGTTTCATATCCGCAGGATGCTTTCAGCGATTCTTCGTATTCCTCCTTTGTAAAGCTGTCGAAATACCAGTTCAGTTCGGTGACCGAAACGGTGATCGAGCTGGAAAGAAGCGGAACGCCGTAAGGCGCAAAACATATCACGGCAGTATCTTTGACCGGCTCAAACGGCTCCGGCAAAACTGCAGTAAAGCCGTCGCCGCGATATGTATTCTGCACAGCCTTCACGCAGCCGAAGAGCAGGATCAGACAGAGGAGACAGGGGAGCAACCGCTTCATGCATCCTCCTCCCGAATGCCGAGGATCTCACCGACGTACATCGTATGCGGATCGCCGTCGGCGTAATAGCGCGACAAAAGTGTATCGTCTTCGAGCAGATGTTCATCCAGTTCCGCACGGAAGAGGATCCTGCATTCGATATGATACCGGCAACCGGCAAAACCGTCCTGACCGCCGTATGCGGCGGGAAGCAGCGAACCGTGCAGAACGGACATTTTATCGACGTCACGGCCGGATCTGGTACCGCAGAATGCAAGCGCTTCCTGCATGGTTCCGGGCTTCGGTACGCTTACGGTAAATGTGGAAGCATGCTCGAGAAGATCGTGCGTGAATCGGCTCTGCCGTACGTAAACGGAAAAGGTTTGTTTGTTCCAGATGACGCCGAACTGTCCCCATCCGATCGTCATGGGGTTGCCGTCGACCATCAGAAATGCGCCGCGACGAAGCTGTTCATTCGTTTCCTTCATCCAATTCATCCTTGCCACCTCCGTATATGATATTACATTATAAAGGAAACGTGGGAAAAAATCCAGTATGAAAAAAGAAGCCGGACGGCTTCTTTGCGTCATTATACATCGTCGTGCATAAATGTTGTTTTTCGGACGTTGTGCTGAAACAGCATGATGATTCCCCAGATCCCGCCGAGACCGACCAGAATATAGAGAATGATCGAAATGACCGAACCGGGTCCGAAGATCCACGTAACGAGATTGAAATTGAAAAGACCGACAAGCAGCCAGTTCAACGCGCCGACGATCATAAGGATCAAGGCAACGATATTCATGAAATCACTCCTTTCGCGTCGTTAGTATGCGCGTGATCAGAAGAATTCATGCTCCTTTTTTTCGGGAAAGATCTCTATCTCAAAGCGATCGAAAGCGATGGGTTCCATAAAATCGCTTTGCTTGAAAACCGTATGAGAGAACTGACCGAGTTCGCGGACGTGCTTTTCCAAAACAATCGGACGCGCAAGATCAAGCGCCTGACACAGCTCGTGGAGGACCGGCATCCAGCCCGCTAAATCAGAGGGCCGTGCGAGAGAAAACTCCCGCACGACCTCTGTTTTGATCTTTTGATGTTGAATTGTCTTTGCCCAGATACGCATGACTGCAGATTACGGTTTCTTTGCAAACCAGCCGTAGAACTCGGCGCATCCGGTGTCGCTGTAGGTACCGATAAAGTTGCCGTATACGTTGTACTTCGCGCCGACGTTTTCACCGGGCTGCCACTTATCGCTGAGATTGTGGACGTACACCGTTTCATTCGTCTTGTTCAGGGACATCTTGACGATGGTATCGCCGTCGATTGTGATCACTTCGACAACGGCAGCGGTCAGACGGAACCCGTAATCGTTCGAAGCATACTGCGTCTGGTTTGCAAGCAATACGTCGATCGTGATCTTCTTCGGAATCTCAAGGTAATTGTGCTTGCTGTTGTAGAACTTGAGGAACGCATCCTTGTCTGCGAAGCCCTTGGTGATCGTGAACTTCGTGGAGCCGTTTTCGGCGCCTTCCTTTTCCGCGTTCAGCGTGATTACAGACATTCCGTAGAAGGAAGGATCCGTTGTGATCTGGAAGGAGAAGTTGCCTTCGGCGTCAACGGCAACGCTTCCGCAAAGCACGTTCGCGGCATTGTCGCTTGCGGCTTTCAGCGTGGCGCCGGGGAGCGTCGTACCGGTCACGGTCAGCTTGCCGCTCTTGTCCGCGCGGAGCGCGCTGCCTTCGGATTTGACTTCAAGCTTCATCGGCTCAGGAATGTACTTATAAGCATGAATCTTGACTTCCTTCGTGTCGCTGACACAATTGTTCTTTGTCGCGGAGATCGTTACGGTCTCAACGGTATCTTCGGTTGCGGTATCGGCAAACTTGTAGTCGTACATAAACTTGTTGCCGACATAAATGGTCGTGATGACGCCGTTGACCGTGACTTCGGCGCCCGGATCGTTGACAATGCCCTCAATGCTTACAACATTGCTTTCAGGCGCCATATAGGGTTCGTCGCCCTCGGGGACCGGTTCGGTCACGGTGACTTCCAGCGTCGGGAACGAACGCGTATAGGACGGACAGTTCACCGGATAGGAAGAACCGTCTGCGTTGTGGATCGTAATCTCCGGCTGGAACTCCATCGTCGATTCGCCGGGTTCGAGCGGTCTGTTCGGATAGTAGACAGCGGGAGAAACCTTAACGCCACGCCTGATATCCTTATCCGAATCGTTGGTATAGGTGAAATTATCCTGGTGCGGGAAATAGATTTCAATGGTCGAATGCGCGGGGAGCACATAATTGATCACAAGCAGTTCGTTTCCGTTTTCATCGATCATTTCCTGCAGCTGCGCGTTCTTTGCGTCCAGAGCGGGCTCTTCGGTGGTTTCGGGCTCAACAGGCGTGCTTGGCTGTTCGCCGGTCTGTGTGCTCGTCTGTTCGGCGTCGCCGGACTTTTCGGGAGACTTGCCGCAGTTCAGCTGATTCTTAAGAAGCATATAGCCGCCGAGAACAAGAATACCGACGATCACGACAATGATCGCGATCAAAAGAACGGTAAACATCGTGTTGTTCTTTTTCTTGTTCTGCTTGCGTTTCGGAGGCGTGGGCTCGTACTCAAACGCGCCGTCGTCTTCCTCGAGCGCTTCCTCATCGTTGTAGATGCTGTCGGGCTCCTCATCGGATTCCTCTTCTTCGGGCTCCTGTGCATCTTCTTCCTCTTCTTCGTCCGTATCGTTCGGTTCCGGTATCATGCGGGAACGCGAGGGCGACCAAATGGGAACAGGCGTCTCTTCCTCTTCATGAACGGGAACGTCTTCCGGCTCGACGGGATTCGCAGCGGGTTCTTCCGCTTCCGCTGCTTCTTCGATCGCATCGGCCGTTTCCTTCACATCCTGCTTTACCGGCTCCGCATGCTCGGCTGCCATCCAGGAGGGACGGCTGAAACGCTTTGTCGGCTGCGGTTCTTCTTCGACCGGTTTGGGCGCGGTGTCTTCTTTCAGACTTGCAGCGCAGACCTTGCAAAACGATGCATGATCGGGATTATATGCTCCGCACTCCTTGCAAATCATATATATACCTCCTACATAGATTCTATAATATCCGATTCCTATTATAACATAAAATTTCACAGAGAAGTGACGAATATGTAAACAATTTTCGATTTACGTGTTTTTTTTATATGCTTGTGGTATAAATGGGGTACGAAACAGGACCTTTCGGAATACTATAACAGTATCAAAACGCAAAACGGAAGGAATGCAGATGATCTATTTTGACAACAGCGCCACGACGCAGACGCTCCCGGAAGCCGCAGAACGTGCCTGCGCGGCAATGATAAATGATTATTTTAATCCTGCGGCGGCCTACGGCGCAGCTTTTTCTGTTGAAAAAACCGTTACGGAGGCAAGACGATTTGCGTCCTCGCTGCTCGGCGCGTCGCCGGCGGAGCTCATCTATACGTCCGGCGGCACGGAATCGAACAACGCCGCTGTGTTCGGAACGCTGCGGGGCGTGCACGGAAAAACGACTGTCGTGACCTCCGCGGTCGAGCATCCCTCTGTATTTGAGACCGTCAATGTCGCCGCAAAGATGTTTGACGCGACGGTCCTTTACGCGCCGCTTTGTCCGGACGGAACGGTCGACATCGACCGACTTTCGGAAGTGCTGTCTCCCGAAACGTCGCTTGTCAGCATCATGCACGTGAACAACGAGCTCGGCAGCGTAAACAATCTCGACCGGATCGCCGCAAAGGTGCGCGCGCTTGCTCCGAACGCGATTCTTCATTCGGACGGCGTGCAGGCATTTATGAAGATCCGTACGGGAAGGCTGCCGGTCGATCTGTATTCGGTGTCCGCACATAAACTGCATGCGCCGAAGGGCGTCGGATTTCTTTACGTGAGAAACGGCGTGCGCTTTTTCGGAGGTCAGATCGGCGGCGGGCAGGAGAGAAACCTCCGCAGCGGAACGACGAACGTACCAGGCATCCTCGGATTTGATACGGCGCTGCGAGCGTATCACGCGAACGAAGCAGCGTGGCATGCGCAGATGCTCCGCGTCAAAACGCGTCTTTTCAGGAATCTTTCAACGCTTCCGGATGTGGTGCTGAACGGGCCTTCCGCAGAAACGGGCGCGCCGCATATCCTGAATCTTTCCTTCCTCGGCGTGCGCGGCGAAGTGCTGATGCACGCGCTGGAACGCTGCGGCGTCCTCGTGTCGACCGGGTCCGCCTGCTCTTCGAAGAAGCAGGGCAAGAACCGCATTTTGAACGCGGTCGGCATCACGGGCGCAAGACAGGAAGGCGCGATCCGTTTCAGCTTCAGTCCGTTCAATACGGAAGAGGAAGCGGACGCAGCCGCGGACGCGATCGAAGGTCAACTTCGTGTTTTACGTAGGTATCAAAGGAGATAAGCATGGAAAAGGTTATTCTTGTACGGTATGCGGAGATTCATCTCAAAGGCTTGAATCGTCCTTTTTTTGAACGGCTTCTGGTCGGGCGCATCAAACAGGCGCTGAATCCCGTGCACGCGTCGGTCGAACGCGAGCAGGGCAGGATCTTCGTTTACGGGATCCCGGAGGATCAAATCGCGGAATGTACGGACAGGCTTTGCCGCGTGTTCGGCATTCACTCCGTCAGCGTCGCCTGCTGTGTGGAGAAGTCGTGGGAAGCGATTCGTGACGCCGCGATCCGGGAAGTACGTTACGCCGCCGAAACTGCGGAATGTCTCACATTCAAGTGCTTTGCACGCCGGTCGGACAAGCGCTTTCCGATGACGTCCGAGCAGATCTGCAGGGAGCTCGGGCACGAGCTGCTGGAAGCGTATCCGAATCTGAAAGTGGATGTGCATCATCCCGCGCTTCCCGTTACGGTAGAGATCCGGCAGAACAACGCGTTCGTCTTTACGGGAGAGGTCCTCGGTGCAGGAGGCATGCCCGTCGGGTCCAACGGAAAAGCGATGCTGCTCATCTCCGGCGGGATCGACAGCCCCGTTGCCGGGTATATGATCGCAAAAAGAGGCGTGATGCTGGATGCGGTGCATTTTTACAGCTATCCGTATACGAGCGAGCGCGCCAGGGATAAGGTCATCGAGCTTGCGAAGATCGTATCGCGCTATGCAGGCAGGATCCGTCTGTATCTCGTCCCGTTCACGGAGATCCAGATGACAATCTATGATCGGTGTCCGTCTTCGGAAACGACGGTCCTGATGCGGCGTCTGATGATGAAGATCGCGGAACGCATTGCCGCGAGCAGCGGCTCGCAGGCGTTGATCACGGGTGAATCGATCGGGCAGGTGGCAAGCCAGACGATCGAATCGCTCTGCGTAACGGACGATGCGGTCAGCATGCCTGTATTTCGTCCGCTGATCGGGTTTGACAAAGAGGAGATCGTCGAAAAGGCGGAGAGGATCGGTACGTTCGAAACGTCGATCCTGCCGTATGAGGATTGCTGCACGGTATTCGTACCGAAGCATCCCGTTACAAAACCAAAGCTTGACAAGCTCAGAGAAAGCGAAGCGCTCGTGGACTTTGAGCCGATGATACAGAAGGCGATATCGGAAACGGAATGTATGGATATCGGCTGAAAACAGAAAGGAGATGCGCTTATGAAATGGTTGTTTCGAGTCATCGGGATCGTTGTCGTCATAGTCGTGCTTGCATGCGCGCTGCTCTATTTTATGAATGAAAAGGGCATCCTGAAAGGACCGATCTCGGAATGGGTCACACAGGTCACGAATGACGTGCTCCATATTTTCGGATCCACGAAGGAAATGGTAAACGATATGACCCATACGGATAATCCGGTAACGGATTCGATCAACATTCCGTAAAAAGGTATTTTGCACTTGACAAACGCGGAACCTGATGCTAATATAGCAACGGTTCCGATATCTGGGTGTAGCGCAGTTTGGTAGCGTGCTTGAATGGGGTTCAAGAGGCCGGAAGTTCAAATCTTCTCACCCAGACCACAATCCCCCCGAAAACAAACGTTTTCGGGGGTTCTTTTATCTGTGAATCCGGTCATGATCCTGCGCAAAGACTTCAGGAGACGACGGATGATCCGCGACGATTCATCTGCCGAAGCGGCGATTTATGATTTTTCTTTTGTAAAACAGTAGATTCATTTGACGTTTCGTGTTACAATACAGAAAAAATATATGGGAGGCATATATGGAACGAACCGTTGCATGGAACACCTACAACAAGACGGAGCATAAAAAGCTCGAAACCGTTTCCCGGGAATACCGCATGTTTCTGGATGCAGGGAAAACCGAACGGGAATGTGTGATCGGAGCGATCGAACGCGCGAAGGCCGCAGGTTACCGTGACCTCAATGCGGTCATCGCGGAAAACGGCAGGCTCAGGGCGGGGGACCGCGTCTACGCGGACTGCATGGGAAAAGCGATCATGCTGTTCATCATCGGCAAAAAGCCGATGGAGAAGGGGTTCAATATCATCGGCGCGCATATCGATTCTCCGCGCATGGACCTGAAACAGAATCCGCTGTATGAGGACTCCGGTCTTGCGTATCTTGATACGCATTATTACGGCGGAATCAAGAAATATCAGTGGGTCACGATCCCGCTTGCACTGCACGGCGTCGTCGCGAAAAAGGACGGCACGGTCGTGAACGTCGTGATCGGCGAAGACGAGAACGATCCGGTCGTCGGCATCTCCGACCTACTGATCCATCTTTCAGCGGAACAACTCCAGAAAAAAGCGGCGGAAGCGATCGGCGGCGAAGACCTGAACGTCATCATCGGCGGCATGCCTCTTAAGGACGAGGAAAAGGAACCCGTCAAGGCGAACATGCTGAAAATCCTCAAGGATAAATACGGCATGGACGAAGAAGATTTCCTTTCCGCCGAAATCGAAGTCGTTCCGGCGGGCAAGTGCCGAGAGCTCGGTCTCGACCGCAGCATGCTCATCGGTTACGGACACGACGACCGCGTCTGCGCGTTTGCGCAGATCAAAGCGATGCTCGACGTCAAGAACACGCCCGAAGCGACCTGCTGCTGCATCCTCGCGGACAAGGAGGAGATCGGTTCCGTCGGCGCGACCGGCATGCACGCAAAGTATTTCGAGAACACCGTCGCGGAGGTCATGAACCTGACCGGCGAGTATTCCGAACTGAAACTGCGCCGCGCCATGTCGAACGCGCACATGCTGTCCTGCGATGTAAGCGCAGGCTTTGATCCGAATTTCGCAGGCGTTTTCGAAAAGAAGAACAGCGCGTTCCTCGGTCAGGGCGTCTGTTTCAACAAGTACACCGGCGCACGCGGCAAGAGCGGTTCCAACGACGCGAACGCAGAGTATATGGCAAAGCTCCGCAAATGGATGGACGACGCAAAGGTGCGTTATCAGACTGCGGAGCTCGGCAGGGTCGATGCGGGCGGCGGCGGAACGATCGCGTATATCTGCGCGGAATACGGCATGGAAGTCATCGACAGCGGCGTTGCGGTCCTGTCCATGCATGCGCCGTGGGAGATCATTTCGAAAGCGGACCTTTACGAAGCGTTCAAAGCGTACCGCGCGTTCCTTCTCAAAGCAGAATAATCTTTGAACCTATGAGCGGAGGAGAGATCCTCCGTTTTTTTCATGGACAAATAGCGAAAAATGATGTATACTGTGATAAAAGGAGAAATTTATGCGCAACAGGATTCGTTTTATCATAATACTTCTTTCAGCGCTTTGTCTTTTTGTCGCATGCAACAGCGGACAGACGGCGGAAGACGGGACGACTGCCGTTCATGATCCGGCGGTTTCCGGTTCGTCTGGTCCTTCTGCGGCTTCGGAAAGCGCAATAACCGTCAGTGAAATGCCGTTCGATGAAGACCTGGTCAGCATCGTCACGGTGAGCACGCCGACGCCGAGCCCCGAACCGACAGAGGCACCGACGCCGGAACCGACGCCCACACCCGAACCGAATCCGTACGCGGGCGTTTGGACGATCGAGGATATGCCGTTCTCGCTCGAGCTCAGAAATGACGGGACATACGTTGTTTCCGCAATGGATGAGGAACGCAGCGGCACGTTCACGTCCGACCAGACCGGCGTGGAACTGCATGTGGATGAGGACCGTATCGTCAAACTGACGTATTATTCCAGAATGGATGTCTTGAAAGCGGGCGATTTTAAGCTGATCCGTGACGATCTGATCCTTTATACCCGGCAAAGCGGTATTCCGGTGACATTCTTTGCGGAAAACGACGATCTCAGCGTTTCCGTACGCGGGGCAGTCGTCGAGGCGGTCGCCGGAGACGGAAAACTGCTGCAGCAATACTGCTTCACAAAAAAAGGACTTGTCCCGCCGGAAAACTCGAAGGATTGGTTTGACGTCAGCGAAGACGGCAGTCCGTCGGAAAAAATGCGCGTTTACAAGTCTGACGGCAGCTTTACACTCCACATGCGCGACGCGGAAGGCAACGAATATCAGCCGATCGACGTGACCGTCGTTTCCGGCTTCCGCTATCCGATCCGTGCGGAGGGGCTCGACTACGTTCGCACCTCGGTTCGAACGCTTCTGGCAAACGAGAACGTAACGATCGACGACATAAACCGCGCGATCAGCAGGGATGTTGTCGCAGCGGGGCTTTATACCCGTGCGGGAGCCGTCACATCCGGCGTCTCGCTGATCTCGCATATGGCGGAGTACGGGCTGTCCATCGTCTATCAGGGACACGGCGCATACCAAGCGGCGCGCGACTGGGGCGTCAATCCCGAATGGGGATCAAAGCTTGATAATCCGACCTCGGATGCGAACGGCACATATTATTACACCGGCATGCAATGCGTTGCAAGCATTGTCTGGGCGTATAAGCAAGCGGGACTGAACCTCGTTTCCGAAGCCGGTTCCGCGATCGGAACGCTCGGCGAACGCGAACGCTCGCGCGACAACAAGATCAGTTATGACCGCGGGGAGTCGGGGGACATCATCAAAACGAGCACGGGACATTATCAGATGATCATCGACCGTCTCGATCAGAACGGGGACGGCGCGGACGACGCCTATCTCACATATGAAATGTGCGCGCCGCATCTGACAATGCTGATCCTTACGTTCAAAACGCTCCGCGGCAGAGATTTCTTCTCCATGGACGCATTCTTTGACAACACGGGAAGGAATACAAAAAAGGCAGACTACTGGAAGAACACGTTCCGCATTCCGTTCGATGAGCTGCCGGTATACCTGCAGGAAACGCAGCAGGAGGAAACGATCAATCATAATTTTGAAATACTGTTGAATGAACTTGGATTTGAGAGGTAATCGATGCTCGCACGCATGCTGAAACGAATCGTCGCCGTCGCAGTGATCTTCGTAATAATCGTTCTTTTTATGCCGCAGATTGCCGCGGGGGAAGAGAACTATGCCGAAAACCTGTCCAAGCGGTGCAAGTATTCAGGCGACTTCAGCGTTCACGCGGAACGGCTGAAGGACAGCGATTTCGATACGGCGCAGCGCGTCAACAAGGGGAAGACGATCTCGGTCGAATGGGACGATTCGGTTCCCGTCGCGTCCGTTTTTCTTTCTTTCTATTATGCGCCGGTCGCCTATACCGTATTTCAGTATGACCGCAGCGGACGTATGCTTTCCGAGGAACCCGGCGTTCTTTTGTATAATGCTCTGGTCGAAACGCTTTCCGATACGCGAAAAGTTTCGATCCGTGCAGACGAGGACAACTGCGCGTTCTGTTCCCTGTATGCATACGGGACAGGCGAGGTTGCCGACTATCATCCGTTCGTTCCGACCGTGGACAAGACCGATTACATGACGTTTGCGATGCATCCGGACGACGACGTACTGTTTTTGGGCGCCGTATATCCGATCTATGAGGCGGAACGCAGGATGACGGGCGTTTCCATCATTATGAGCACAAAACTGCCGGAGGATTTTCAGCGCATGCGCCGGCAGGAGGATCTGAACAGTTCGTGGGCGCTCGGCCTCAGAACGCAGCCGATATTCGGCGGCTTTCCCGATATTCCGACGTACTTATATGATAAGTTCCATCACACGTTCACGACAAACGACGTAACGCGCTATGCCGTTACGCAGATCCGCAAATACAAACCGGAAATTGTCGTTACGCAGGACCTGAACGGCGAATACGGACACTGGCAGCACAAGGTGCTGGCAAAGGGCGTACTTGATGCGATCCCGCTTGCCGCAGACCCGACGTATCAGCCAAAAGGGTATCCGGAGTCTGAACCGTGGCAGGTGAAAAAACTGTATATCCATCTCTACACAGAAAACAAGCTGACGCTCGACGTCAACAGCCCGATCACCGCACTGGGCGGAAAAACGGCGTATGAAGCCGCGCTGGACGCTTTTCAGTACCATGTATCGCAGGTAAAGAAGGACAATCACCACGTTTCGACAACAGAATACAGCATTGCGGAATTCGGGCTTGCCTATACCGCCGTCGGCGACGACACACCGGGCGTCAACGATATGTTCGAGCATATCGATCCCTATACGCTTTCCGTAACGCCGACGCCGGAGCCGACGCCGGTCCCCACACCGGAACCCACGCCGACGTCGGAGCCAACGGAAGAACCGGCATTGCAGCCGACCGCAGAGCCGACGGCAAGCGAAACGGACATCATCGTTGCGGAGACGGAACCGGAGACGACCGCGGTTCCGACGCAGCGTTCCGAACCGACGCTCCCGCCGGAAGCGGAACATTCCGGCATCGGCGGCTTGTCCGACACGACGCTTCTTCTGATCGGCTGCGGACTCGTTTTATTGCTTCTCATTCTGCTGGTAATTCTGTTGATCCTGCGCAAAAGGAGATGATCGGATGAAGCATATTTCACGGATCGGTTTGATACTCGTTTTTGCATCTGTGATTGCATGTAACGGCGTGACTGCGGCGACAGAACCCTCTGCGGCAACGGAGACGGCGGCAGTGATGACGCAGGCACCGGCCGAAGCGGAGCAGACGGAAGATATGGATATCGTCATGATCCCCAAATCCGAATGGATTGTCACGGAAGAGGAAGGCATGCCGGGGTTCGACCTGCTTTCGGACATGCATTCCCTGCGCCTTCTGGATCTGCGCGCGCTGCCGTATACCCCTTATGACGATATCGAAGCCATCAGGATTGCGCTCCCGGATTGCAGGATCCTCTGGAACCAAAAATTGACAGACGGCATTTTCCCGAGCGATTCGACCGAACTGACGCTTCCGCATGCGACGGCGGAGGATGTGAAGCTGCTCGAAGCGTTTTCCGGGTTGCGCGCCGTCGACGCTTCCGGCAGCACGGCTTATGAGGAGCTGTATGCGTTCCGTAATGCGCATCCGTCGATCGAAGTGCATTACACGTTATCGCTCGGCGATGTGACCGTCTCGGAAAACGATCCGTCTGTCGTCGTGCCGAACGGGACCGACGCAAACGAACTGATCGCCGTCCTGCGGTGTTTCCCGAAGATTACGGACGCCGATCTCAGAAACAGCGGATGGACGGAGGAGGAAACGATCGCTTTTGCGGAAGCATTCCCGCAGATCCGGGTGCATCGATCGATCAGGATCGGCTCGTCCGTCTTTGATTCAGACGCACGTCTTTTGGACCTGCGGAACGAATCGGATCTCGATATCAACGAGCTGATCGCCGTACTGTCCGGATTCGTATCTTTGAAAACCGTCGCGCTTCCGAAAGCGGCGTCGTCCGGCGACGCCGACGCGATCTGTACCGTCTTTCCGAACGTGGAGATCGTGGGACCGGTCACGGCATTCGGACAGGTCATCGAAGGCGGCGCCGAAGAGATCGATCTTTCCAAGATAAGAATGGACGGAACCGAGGAGATCGAAGCGCTGCTTGCGCATCTGCCGTTTCTCAAAAAAGCAGTCATGTGCGAGTGCGGGCTTTCCGACGAACAGATGGAAACGCTGTGCAATGCGTATCCCGACGTGAAATTTGTGTGGACGATCGAGATCGGCAAGCGTAAACTGCGTACGGACGCAATCGGGTTCTCAACAAAGAATCCGTCCAAATACACCAACCCGAATTCTTCGGATGCATACAATCAATCCGTCAAAAAAGCGATTCGCCTTAAGGAAGGCGACATCGAAGCTTTGAAATACTGCGCGGATCTTGAAGCGCTCGACCTCGGGCACAACTACCTGACGAACAGCGATCTCGAAGTCATTGCGGGACTGACGAAACTGAAGATCCTGATCCTTGCGGACAACAAGATCACGGACATCTCCGCGCTTACAACATTGAAAAACCTCGAGTACATCGAACTGTTCATGAACAAGATCCCGGATCTTTCCCCGCTTACGGAAATGCCTTCGCTGGTCGACGTCAACGTATGCAACACGGGCGTGTCGGACCTTACGCCTCTCTTTGATCTGACCGGGGTAAAGCGCCTGTGGTACGCCATGAATCCGTTTTCCCGCGATCAGGCGGCAGCTGTGAAGGCGGCGCTGACCGACTGTGTATGCAACTATTCGACGCGGGACGAGACGGGGGAAGGATGGCGCGAAGATGCGCGTTACCACTGGATGCGCTCATATTTCAACTGACAGGGATCGGACTTGCAACCAAAGCAATTATTCGCTATACTATGATCAAAACAGGAGGTGCGGAATTGATACAGCTTATTTTCGGTGAAAAGGGATCGGGAAAAACAAAGAAGATCCTCGAGATTGCCAATCAGGCGGCAGAGCAGGCAAAGGGAAGCGTTGTTTTTGTTGACGAGGACGAGAGCTACATGTTCGACCTCAATCTGTCCGTTCGGTTCATCAACGCAGCGGAGTATGCGCTTTCCGGCCCGAAGATGTTTTACGGCTTTCTCTGCGGGATCGCGGCGTCCGACCATGACCTTGAGTATATCGTGATCGACAGCTTTATGCATCTCGTGAATCACGAGCTCAACTCGTTGAAAGAAATGTTCGAGCGCCTTGATGCATTTTCCGAGACGCATGGGATCAAACTTGTTTTATCACTCTCATGCACACCGGAACAACTTCCGGAGTTTCTGAAAATCTATACGGCGTAACAGTACGACCATCGGATCCATGAGCTGTGAATGAAAGAATCCGGGTTCACAGCTCTTTTTCGAATTCCGGGTAAACGTGTTATGGAACAGAATTATCAATCAACTTATGAATCGGAAAAAAGCGAGAGCAGGATCGGCAAACGGATCCTTCTTGTCTGCTGCTTTCTGATCGCGATCGCCCTGACCGCATCCGTTGTTTATGCCTTGACGTGGTCGGCGGCGAAAAAGAAATTCGCGGGAGAAGACGGCGATCTCATCGAAGCGGTACGTGAACTCAGAGATATCATCCGCGTGCATTATTTTTATTATGATCCGGATGAAAAACAGCTGACGGACGGCGTGCTGAAAGGTTTGGCCTCTGCGACGGGGGACGCGTATGCCGAATACTATACGGAAGAAGAATATGCCGAGCTGACGAAGCAGAACGATCGGACGTTCATCGGCATCGGAATCCTGACACAGGTCAGCGAAACCGGCGACGTCGAGATCCTGGATGTGTACGACAATACGCCTGCAAGCGAAGCGGGTCTGGAACCTGGCGATCTCATCCGCGAGATCAACGGAACGGGATATGAAGGTCTGACGCTGACCGACTTTCTCGCAAACGTTCGGGCAGAAGACGGTGCCGCCAATGTGTTCGTCATACAGCGCGGAGGCAAGCTGCTTTCTTTTGAGATCATTGCGCGCGAGGTGCATACGCCCGCCGTTTCCTATCGCATGCTGACGGATACGATCGGATACATTCATCTGATTTCGTTCCACGGCACCTGCGTGGAAGAAACACAGACGGCGGTAAAAGAACTGCGGGATGCGGGTATGCGCACGCTCGTCTTTGACCTTCGCGACAATCTCGGCGGATCGCTTTACGATGCGATCAATATTGCCGATATCTTTCTTCCGAGAGATTACATCGTCACTACGCTCCGGTCGAGGGACGGAGAAACCGTTGAGTACAAGACAAAGCAGAGCGGGATTGATATCCGCATGGTTCTGCTCGTGAACGAATACTCGGCGTCGGCGAGCGAGCTTGTCGCAGGCGCGCTCAAAGACTACGGCGCGGCATATCTGATCGGTACGAAAACGTATGGAAAAGGGATCGTTCAGAGCTTTTTTGAGGTAAAGGAGACAAAGGGCTGGATCAAGATCACGACGGACGCCTATTATACGCCGAACGGCGTCTGCGTGCAGGATGACGGGATCGTTCCGGATGAGATCGTTGAACTTTCGGAAGAAGCACAATCATATTCGATCGACCGGATCCCGTTTGAACTCGATCTGCAATTACAGGCAGCAATCGCATATTTGGAGGAATAATATGGAAAAACGTCAATTTCTGATTTCCGATGAATCGCTCTACCCGTCCGGGCAGGATAAGATCGAATGGGTCCGCCGCAACATGGCGGTACTGAACGGCATCGAGAAACAATTCCGCGAAGAACAACCGTTTCGCGGCCTCAAAGTCGCGCTTTCCGTACATCTGGAGGCAAAGACCGCATACCTTTGCGAAGTGCTGAAATCGGGCGGAGCCGAGATGTTCGTCACGGGCAGCAATCCGCTTTCCACACAGGACGACGTCGCGGCTGCACTTGTAAAGGACGGCATGTCGGTTTTTGCCGTTCACGGCGCGTCGCCCGAATTGTATGAAGAATGCCTGACGCGCGTTCTTACGGCGGAACCCGATGTGATCATCGACGACGGAGCCGATCTTGTGACAATGCTGCATACGAAACTTCCGCATCTGATCCCGAAGATCCGCGGCGGCTGCGAAGAAACGACGACCGGTATCCATCGTTTGCTCGCCATGCAGAAGGACGGTACGCTGCGCTTTCCGATGTTCTCCGTAAACGACGCGCAGTGCAAGCATCTGTTTGATAACCGCTACGGCACAGGTCAGTCGGTCTTCGACGGCATCGACCGTACGACAAACCTGATCGTCGCGGGGAAGACCGTCGTCGTCGCAGGGTACGGCTGGTGCGGCAAAGGCGTTGCCATGCGGGCAAAAGGCCTCGGCGCGCGCGTCGTTGTCACGGAGATTGATCCGATCAAAGCCATCGAGGCGGTCATGGACGGCTTTACCGTCATGCGCATGGAGGAAGCGGCGAAGATCGGCGACGTGTTCGTCACCGTAACGGGCATGCGGGATGTTATCACCGAAGAGCATATGCGCTTAATGAAGAACGGCGTTCTGATGTGCAACGCGGGACACTTTGACGTGGAGATCGACGTTGTGCGGCTGAAGCAGATCGCCGTTGAAACGCGCAATATGAAGCCGAACATCATCGGTTACCGCCTCGACAACGGAAACTGGCTGTACCTGCTCGCGGAAGGGCGCCTCGTTAACCTCGCTTCCGGCGACGGACATCCCGCCGAGATCATGGATATGAGCTTTGCACTGCAGGCGCTCTGCGCCAGAGAGATCGCATTGCGTGCGCCGGCAGAGCCGCGCGTGTACGCAGTTCCGGAAGCGATCGACCTGTACGTGGCGAATGAAAAACTCAGGAGTATCGACACAGAAATCGATGCGCTGACCGACGCTCAAAAAGAATATGCAAATTCTTGGAAAGTTTAGGTTTACAGATCGACATTATTGTGTTATAGTTAATTGATTAAATTGGGTTAATCCGTGTAAACGGATTCAATTTTCGAATACCAAATTCCAACAGGGGGAACACAAATGAAACTCTACACCGCGAATGAAATTCGCAACATCGGCGTCTTCGGACACGGCGGCGAGGGAAAAACGACTCTGACCGAGGCCATGCTTTACAACGCAGGTCTCGTCGATCGCTTCCCGAACAATGCACCCACGACGGATTTTGACCCGGAAGAGGTCAAACGTTCCATTTCCATCAATATGGCGTTGGCGCCTTTGGAATGGAAAAACACGAAGATCAATCTGATCGACGCACCGGGTTTCTTCGATTTTTACGGCGAAGTTACTGCGGCAATGGCGCTTTGCGACGCGGCGCTGATCGTGATCAGCGCGGTTTCCGGACCGGCAGTCGGTGCGGAAAAGACCATGGCGATGTGCAAGGAACAGCATAAGGCCCGCATGATGGTCATCAACCAGATGGATCGCGACAACGCGAACTTCGAAAAGGCAATGCAGGCCATCAACGAGAAGTTCGGCGTGAACGTCGTTCCGATCCAGCTGCCGATCATGGAAGGCGGGGTCTTCAAGGGCTATGTCGATATCGTCAACATGAACGCAAAGATGTTCGAAGGCAAGGGCGAAAAGGAAGTCGCTATCCCGGGAAATCTCGAAGCAGAAGCACAGGAGCTTTATGAGAAGCTGACCGAAGCCGCGGCAGAAGCGGATGAGGATCTCATGATGGAGTATCTTGAGACCATGGAGCTCTCCCGCGAGCAGATCCTGATGGGTCTTTCGAAGGGCGTTCTGGACGGCGATATCACGCCGGTCTGCTGCACGTCCGCAC
>CAMYWS010000003.1 GCA_947302865.1 uncultured Clostridia bacterium | reverse complement strand
GCAAGCTCACGCCGCTTGCGCACATCGAACCGGTCGAATTCTCCGGCGTGACCGTCAAAAAGGCGACGCTGAACAACTGGGACGATGTGCAGCGGAAGCGCGTCGGCGTCGGTTCGCGCGTGTTCATCCGCAGAAGCAACGACGTGATCCCGGAGATCCTCGGCGCGGTGCCGGACGACAAGCCCCTGCGCCCCGTGGAAAAGCCCGCGGTCTGCCCGCAGTGCGGCGCGCACGTCGAGATGCGCGGCGCGCACCTGTTCTGCACGAACTCGCTTTCATGCCGTCCTCAGATCGCGGCGCGGCTTTCGCACTACGCGTCCCGCGACGCCATGGATATCGACACGTTCGCGGGGAAGACCGCCGAACAGCTCATCGACGCGTTCGGCATCAGCACGATCCCCGAATTGTACGCGCTCTCGCACGAGCAGCTTTCTGCGCTCGAACGCTTCGGGCACAAGAAGGCACAGAACCTTCTGGACGCGCTCGAAGCAAGCAAGCACCGTCCGCTCGCGTCGTTCCTCTACGCGCTCGGCATCCCGAACGTCGGCGTGAAGACCGCAAAGGATCTCGCGCGGCACTTCGGCACATTGAACGCCGTACGGTGCGCGACCAAAGAAGAACTCGCCGCGATCGACGACGTCGGTGATATCGTTGCGGACGGGATCGTTTCGTTCTTTGCGGACGCCCGGATCGCAGACCAGATCGACCGCCTCCTCGCACTCGGCGTTCAGCCGGAGGAAGCGGCAAAGGTTGAAAGCGGTCCCCTGCCGCTTGCCGGGCTTACCGTCGTCATTACCGGGACGCTCAGTACGCTGTCGCGCCGCGACGCGGAAGCGCTTGTGGAGAACAACGGCGGCAAGGCTGCCGGAAGCGTTTCGAAGAACACGTCGTTTGTCGTCGTCGGCGAAAACGCCGGCAGCAAGGCAGATAAAGCGCAATCTCTCGGCATTCCCATGCTGACCGAAGAAGATTTTTTGAAACGGATCGGAAAATGAAACTCGGAAAACTCGACAACGATACATTGGAACGGCTGATCCTCGATCGGTTCAAAAAGACGCGTCCGGAATCGTCCGGCGCGCCGCGCATCGGCATGGACTGCGCGATGCTGGACTTCGAAGGCGATCTGATTGTAACGAGCTGCGATCCCATCACGAGCGCGGACGCAAAGCACGTCGGCGCGCTGTCCGTGCACGTCAACTGCAACGACGCGGCGGCGGGCGGCGCGGAGCCGGTCGCGCTCCTTGTGACGCTCCTGCTCCCGCCTTCCGAAACGGAAGAAACGGTCGCCATGATTGCAAAGGACCTGCAGGAAGCGGCGGAGCTTGCCGGCGTCGATATCATCGGCGGTCATACCGAAGTGACCGACGCGGTGACGCGCGTCACGACGTGTACTGCGGTGCTCGCAAGAACGCCGAAGGCGAAGCGTTTACCCGGCGCCAAGGTCGGCGACGAGATCGTCATGACCAAATGGGCGGGGCTCGAAGGCGCGATGCTGATCGCGTCCGATCACGCGGACCGTCTCGCTTCCGTGTCTGATGAAACGATCGAACGTGCAAGAGCGCTGTCGCGGTATCTTTCCGTCGTGCCGGAAAGCCGGATCGCACTTTGTAACGACGCGCACGCCATGCACGACGTCACCGAAGGCGGCGTGCTCGGCGCGATCTGGGAGCTTGCGATGCAGGAACGGCTCGGCGCGGTCGTTGATTTGAACGCGGTCCCGATCCTTCCGGAGATCAAAGCGATCGCCGACGCCGTCGGGCTTGATCCCTACCGGCTGATGGCGAGCGGATCCATGCTGATCGCATGCGAAGACGGCGCGAGGATGGCTGCGGCGCTTCGTGATGCGGGTATTCCCGCCGCGATCATCGGCCGCGTGACGGAATGCGATTTTTGCTTTGCGGACGGTACGCCGTTCGATCCGCCGGGTGCTGACGAGCTGTATCGGCTGTTTTGAGCCGAATTTCGTGAAAATTTCCCGCTCTGCTCTTGTGTTTTCGAAACGGAGTATGGTATAATTTGTATTTGCGGAGGTAAATGTATGAAAAGCATGACCGGATACGGAAAGGGCGTCGCCGTCTCGGACGGACGCGAACTGACCGTCGAACTCAAAAGTGTGAACCATCGGTTCCTTGACGTTTCGATGCGTCTTCCGCGCGTGCTTTCGTGCATTGAAGATCCGCTGCGTCAGGCGATCGCCGCGCGGCTTTCCCGCGGGCACGTTGACGTATTCGTGAACTATCGCAATACGCGCGACGACGCGAAAGACGTGCGCATCGATGAAAACTTGCTTCTTGCCTATATTGTCCGTGCATGTGAAGCGAACGAAAAGCTGAATCTTACCTATGATCTGACGCTTTCGAACGCGCTGCGTCTCCCGGATGTAACGGAGATCGTCCCCGCCGATGAGGACGTGGACGCGCTGATCGCTCTTGCGAAGGAAGCGGCGGACCTTGCGCTGGACGGACTGATCGAAATGCGCATTGCCGAAGGCGCGCGGCTTCGCTCCGCGCTGCTGTCCGGTATCAATGCCATGGACGGCTATCGCGAAGAGATCCTTGCGCGCGCGCCGTTCGTTGCGGAGGATTACCGCAAGAAGCTGAACGAGCGTATCGAAGCAGTCCTCGGTGACGCGGAGATCGACCGCGCGCGGCTTGCGACCGAAGTCGCGCTGTTTGCGGACCGCTGCTGCATCGACGAGGAGCTTGTGCGGCTGAAAAGCCACATCGCGCAGTTCTGTGCTTATCTCGACATGACGGAACCGGTCGGTCGGAATATGGACTTTATCGTGCAGGAGATGAACCGCGAATGTAATACGATCGGCAGCAAGGCAAACGACGCCGCGCTGACCAAGGCGGTTCTTGCCTGCAAAGCGGAGATCGAAAAGCTCCGCGAACAGATCCAGAACGTGGAGTGATCGGCATGACGGATAATTCTGCTCTCGTATCGGTCGGGTTCGGAAACATCGTTTCCGGCGCGCGCATCATCACGATCGTCACACCGGATTCCGCGCCCGTCAAGCGCCTTGTTCAGGACGCGCGGGAACGCCGTCTTCTGATCGACGCAAGCTGCGGCCGCAAGACCCGCGCCGTGCTCGTCATGGACAGCGGACACGTCGTTCTGTCCGCATTGCAATCGGAAACCATCGCGCGACGGCTGAACGCCGAATACAGCGCGGAAGGATAAGGAGTTTCTTATGGCAAGGAAGAGAAAAGGGCTTTTGCTCATTGTGTCGGGTCCCGCGGGCGTCGGCAAAGGCACGGTGAACGCCGCTTTGATGGCGAAGCATCCCGAGATCAGGATGTCTGTCTCCGCAACGACGCGCGCGCCGCGTCCCGGCGAGATCGACGGTGTCCACTACTTCTTCAAAACGAAGGAAGAGTTCGACCGCATGATCGAAGAGAACGCGTTTCTCGAGTATGTGCATGTGTTCGGCATGAACTATTACGGCACACCGAAAGCGTTTGTCGAGGCGGAGCGCGAAAAGGGCAATCACGTCATTCTCGAAATCGACGTGCAGGGTGCAAAGAAAGTCAAAGCCGCCTGTCCCGACGCCGTCATGGTATTTATCGCTCCCCCGTCCCTCAAAATTCTCAAAGATCGGCTCGTCGGACGCGGGACCGAAACGCAGGAGTCGATCGATGTTCGCACCGCAACGGCGCTCGAGGAACTCAAATCCCTGCCGGACTATGATTACATGGTAATAAACGATGTTGTGGAGGAAGCGGTCGGCGAGATGGAAGCGATCCTTGCCGCGGAGCTTCTTCGCACAGAAAGAAATACAGAACTGATCACGAAACTGAATGGAGGCAAAACGATATGATGAATTATCCTTCTCTGAATGAGCTTGTGGAAAAGGCCGGCTGCCGTTATCTTTTGGTGACCGCAGTTGCAAACCGTGCAAGGCAGCTCCAGGATCACCCGGAAAAGCTCGGCACCAGCAAGCCCGTTTCAATGGCCGTGGACGAACTGTACCACGATAAGCTGATCCTGAACGCACCGAAAGAAGGTTAATAACCGTCTTCCGCCCGTTGCGTTCGCGCACGGGCCTTTTTTATAGGAATCGGACATGTTTGCCGAAGTGATCGTTGACATTGCGCATACCGCGGTGGACCGTCGGTTCACCTACCGCGTTCCGGAGGAGCTCCCCGTTTCCGTCGGGCATCACGTGCTGGTGCCGTTCGGACAGGGGGATCACGCAAAGGAGGGCTTTGTCGTTGCGCTGAAGGATTCGGCGGACTATCCGGAGATCAAGGATATTCAGAAGATCATGGAGCGCTACCCCGTCCTTCTGCCCGATCAGATCGCGCTGGCGGAATGGATGAAGGACGCGTACCATTGTCTGTTCGTCGACGCGCTGCGGTTGATGATCCCCGCGCAGATGCGCGGCATGCGGATCCGGGAAAAGAAAGTCCGTACCGTTCGGATCGCCGAAGGCGTCGACGTCGACGCGGCGCTTCTCTCCCTGAAAAGCGCGCCCGCGCAGAAACGCGTATTCGAGCTTGTCGCAAAGATCGGCACGGAAGCGTCTGTTCCCGACATCAATGCGTTCTATCCGGGCAGTACCCCCGCGATCGGCGCGCTGATCAAAAAGGGTTACCTGCAGGAATTGTCCGAAACCGTCTTTCGCCGTCCGGATAAGCTGCGGATGCACACGCCGGTCTATGCGCTGACCGAAGCGCAGGCGCACGCCGCGGACGAGATCAAAGCCGCGTCGGAACGCGGCGCGGGTGAAGTGCTTCTGCTGTACGGCGTGACCGGAAGCGGAAAGACCGAGGTGTATCTCAAAGCGATCGAGGATTGTCTTTCAACCGGCAGGCAGGCGATCGTGCTCGTGCCGGAGATCTCGCTGACGCCGCAGACCGTCGGGCGGTTCACGGACCGCTTCGGCGACCGCATCGCGGTGCTGCACAGCAGGCTTTCCGCAGGCGAACGCTTCGACGAGTGGCGCCGCATCCGGCTCGGGTTGGCGGACATCGTCATCGGCGCGCGCAGCGCCGTCTTTGCGCCCGTCGAACGGCTCGGGCTTATCATCATCGACGAGGAGCACGAATCGAGCTACCAGAGCGAGGGACAGCCGCGGTATCTCGCAAACGAGATCGCCGCAAGGCGCGTGAAAACCGCGGGCGGCGCGCTCGTGCTCGGCAGCGCAACGCCGTCTCTTCTGAGCTATTCAAGGGCTTTAAGCGGGAAATACAAGCTTCTGGAGCTAAAAGACCGCGTTGCGGGAAGACCGCTGCCGACCGTTGAGATCGTCAATATGCGCGACGAGCTTCTGATGGGCAACAACAGCATCTTTTCCGACAAGCTTGCGGAACGGCTCAGCGAATGTCTTGCCGCGGGACAGCAGGCGATGCTGTTCATCAACCGCCGCGGATACGCGACGTTTGTCAGCTGCCGCAGCTGCGGATACGTTCTGAAATGCGACAACTGCGACATTTCCATGACGTATCACAAGACGGAATCGCGCACGCGCTGTCACTACTGCGGCGCCGTAAAACCGCTGCCGAAGGAGTGTCCGAACTGTAAGAAGCCGTTTATCAAGCAGTTCGGCATCGGTACGGAACAGGTCGAGGAAGCGGTGCAAAAGCTCTTCCCCGCTGTGCGGACGCTTCGCATGGACACGGATACGATGCGCGAAAAGGGCAGCTACGAAAAGCTCCTGTCCGCATTTCAGCGCAGGGAGGCGCAGGTGCTGATCGGCACGCAGATGATCGCGAAGGGGCACGATTTCCCGAACGTGACGCTGGTCGGCATCGTCGCCGCGGACACCACGCTGAACCTGCCGGACTACCGCGCGCCGGAACGCACGTTCCAGCTTCTGACGCAGGTTGCCGGACGCGCGGGGCGGGACAACCTGCCCGGCCGCGTCGTTCTGCAGACCTATGAACCGAATCACCCGATCATCCGCTTTGCGAAGGCGCAGGACTATCCCGGCTTCTTCCATTACGAGATCGCGGAACGCAAAAAGATGCTCTATCCCCCGTTCTCCCTCTTTCTTCGCGCCGTTTTTGCAGACCGCGACGAACAGACGGCGGAACGCGCATGTCTCGCATACGCGAAGGCGCTGGAAGCGGAACTCCGCACCGTGCTCGGAAGCGAAGGACGGCAGGATCTTCTGCTGCTCGTTGCGGCGGAAGCGCCGGTCGCGCGTATCTCGGGGTACACAAGATACCAGATCCTCATCAAGCTGCTTCGCACGAAACGATTGAAGGACGCCGTAAACACCGTGTCCGCGTTCCACGACGCGCACCGCGGCGTGTGCGAGGAAACCCAGCTTGAGATCAATCCGCAGGAGATGTTCTGATATGAAGAAAAAGAATCGATATAAATCGCTGTTCCTGCCCTCCATGAAGGGTACGGGCGGATACTTTATTCTCGGCGCGATCGAGGTGATCCTCGGCATCGTGTCGCTGTACTGCGCCTCGATCGTGACGAGCTACACGCTTGACTGGGTCCTTCTCAACAAGGATCCTTCGATCCCCGACACGCTGTTTCAATGGCTGAGATCGCTCGGTCCGATCGGACGGAATTACTGGCTCTGCGGCGCATTCTTCTTCCTGTTCACGGTGCTCGAAGGTCTGTTCATCTTCCTGCGCAGGCGAAACGTGGCGAAGGGCGCGGAGCACATGTCGAAGAACATGCGCGACAAGCTCTACCGCAAGCTGAATGCGGTCCCGTACGACTACCACAAACACGTATCGACCGGTGATCTCGTGCAGCGCTGCACGTCCGATGTGGATACCGTCCGCAAGTTCGTCACGAACCAGTTGATGGAGATCGTGCGCATCGTCGTCATGTTCGGCATCGCCGCCGCGCTGATGTTCTCGATCCGCTGGGAAATGGCATTGATCTCGATGGCGGTCATGCCGATCCTGACCGTGTCGAGCTTTCTGTACTTCCGCTACGTACGCAAGTATTTCACCGAGGTCGACGAGGCGGAAGGCGCGCTTTCGACCGCCGTGCAGGAAAACCTGACCGGTGTGCGTGTTGTGCGCGCGTTCGGGCAGCAGCGCGCGGAATACGACAAGTTCACGCGGCTGAACGATGATTTCCGCAAAAAGAACATCCGTCTCGTGAATCTGCTCGGACTCTACTGGGGCAGTTCGGACGCGATCGGATATCTTCAGATCGCGCTGTCCCTTGTGTTCGGCGTGCTGTTCTACGTGAAAACAAACGGCGACTTTTCACTCGGCGACATCTATCTGTTCCTTGCGCTGACGAGCCGTCTGACCTGGCCCGTCCGTCAGCTCGGCCGTGTGCTTGCCGACATGGGCAAGGCGACCGTATCCCTCGACCGTCTGAATGAGATCATGGAGGCGAAAGACGAGACAGAACCCGGAAAAGCGCTGTCCGGCCTTGCACTTTCCGGCGACATCACGTTCACCGACGTCACGTTCGGCTACGACAAGCCGAACGACGTGCTGGACGGCATCAGCTTTACCGCAAAAGCAGGTCAGACGATCGGGATCTTAGGCAGTACCGGCAGCGGAAAGAGCTCGCTCGTACAGCTTCTGCAGCGTCTCTACCCTGTCACCGGCGGCGAGATCACGATCAACGGTACGCCGATCAACGACATCGACCACGCGCTCCTGCGCAGAAGCATCGCGATCGTATTGCAGGAACCGTTCCTGTATTCCCGCACGATCCGTGAAAACATCATGCTCACCGCGCCGGACGCGGCGGAAGCCGAGCTCTTCGAGGCGGCACGGGAAGCCGCGGTGCACGACGTGATCGAGAAGTTCGCGGACGGCTACGACACCGTCGTCGGCGAACGCGGTGTGACGCTTTCCGGCGGGCAGCAGCAGCGCGTCGCGATCGCACGTGCGCTGATGCAGAAGGCGCCGATCATGATCTTCGACGACTCCATGAGCGCGGTCGACACCGAGACCGACGCGAAGATACGCGATGCGCTCCGCCGTCACCACGGCGACGGGATTCTGTTCATCATCTCGCACCGCATCACGACGCTCAAGGAAGCGGACAGGATCCTTGTGCTCGATCACGGCAAACTCGTGCAGCAGGGCACGCATGAAGCACTGCTCCGCGAGGAGGGGCTGTACCGGCGCATTGCCGAGATCCAGGATTATCACGCGGAAGGAGGCGAAAACGCATGAGTTACGATTACGAAGCCGAGATCGATCGTGAAGAAAAAGTCGACGTAAAGCTGTGGAAGCGGCTGTTCGGGTACGCGGTGCGCAACCGTGCGCTGTTCATTCGCATCCTCATCAGCATGCTCATCGTCGCGATCATCGACGCGCTCTACCCCATCCTGACGCGGTTTGCGATCGACCGGTTCGTCCGTCCGGATTCCGCACCGACCACCGACGGGCTGTGGCTGTTCTTCGGTATTTACGCCGCGCTCGTCATCCTGCAGGGCTACTGCACCACGCGGTTCATCGGACGCTCCGGCGAGATGGAAATGGCAATCTCCTACGCGATCCGGCAGGAAGCGTATCTGAAGCTGCAGACGCTGTCGTTCTCGTTCTACGACAAGACCTCCGCGGGGTATCTGATGGCGCGTATGGTCAGCGACGTCGCGCGGCTAAGCGATATGATCGCGTGGAGCATCACGGACTTTCTGTGGTGCGGATTCTATACGCTGTTCTGCTTCGGCGCGATGTTCTGGTTCAACTGGAAGCTGGCTCTCATTGTACTTGCGGTCATTCCGCCGCTTGCGATCGTCAGTCTGTACCTGCAGAAGAAGATCCTCCGCTATCAGCGCGTATCGAGAAAGCACAATTCCCGCATCACGAGCGCGTTCAATGAAGGCATCATGGGCGCGATGACGACGAAGACGCTCGTCCGCGAGGAGGAGAACGCGGCGGAATTCGAAGCGATCACGACGGACATGCGCAAGGCAAGCGTAAAGGCGTCCGTTCTGTCCGCCACCTTCTTCCCGCTCGTCGTTTCGCTCGGCGCGGTCGGGACCGCGCTTGCGCTGATCTTCGGCGGCGCGGGCGTGAAGGCGACGCTCGGCGGCGCGGAAACCTTCCTCGGCGTCATCACCGCCGGTACGCTCGTGTCGTTCATCAACTACGCGTCGAGCTTGTTTGACCCGATCCAGCAGCTTGCCGGCATCTTCGCCGACATGCAGAGCGCGCAGGCGAGCGCGGAACGCGTCCTCTCCCTGCTCGACACGGAATCCGAGGTCTCCGACACGCCCGAAGCGGAGGCGAAATACGGCACAGCCATGGATCCGAAGCGCGAAAACTGGGAGCCGATCGACGGCGACATCGTATTTGACCACGTCGATTTCTATTATAAGGAATCCGAACCGCTTCTCCGCGACTTTAACCTGCATATCCGCGCTGGCGAAACGATCGCGCTGGTCGGCGAAACCGGTGCGGGAAAAAGCACGATCGTCAATCTGATCTGCCGCTTCTATGAACCGAAACAGGGCCGCATCCTGATCGACGGCAGGGATTATCGCGAACGCTCGCAGCTTTGGCTGCAGTCCTCTCTGGGCTACGTGCTGCAGAGTCCCCATCTGTTCTCCGGCACGATCCGCGACAACATCCGCTTCGGCAGGCCCGACGCGGACGAGGAAAGCGTGCGGCGCGCCGCGGCGATGGTGCATGCGGACGAATTCATCGAACGGCAGCAGAAGGGCTACGATACCGAGGTCGGCGAAGGCGGCGTACGCCTGTCCACCGGGCAGAAACAGCTCATTTCCTTTGCACGCGTGATCCTTGCGAACCCGCAGATCTTCGTGCTCGACGAGGCGACGAGCTCGATCGACACCGAGACCGAACAGCTGATCCAGAGCGCGATCACAGAGGTTCTCAGGGGACGTACAAGCATTGTTGTTGCGCACCGTCTTTCCACCATCCGCAACGCGGACCGCATCCTTGTCATACGCGGCGGCGCGATCGTCGAGGAAGGCGATCACGAAACGCTTCTGAAACGCGGCGGCTACTACCATGATCTCTACATGCACCAGTATGAAGAGGACGCGATGCGCGACGCATTGCAATAAGACGACAACACAAAACCGGCCGGGAATGATTCCCGACCGGTTTTACTTACCCTGATTATTCGTACTTGACCTGCAGTGTGCCGAAATTGACGTCTGCACGGATGATGATCGTCTGCGTGGCGTCCGGGCTCGGTTCGCCGTAGGTTGCGAAGGAACCGAACGACGTGTCGGAGCTCTTTACAAGACGTACGTGCGGCGGCATGTAGATCGTCAGACTTCCGAAGTTCTGATCGATTTTCAAAAGGCAGTCGTTTTGGAACGTTTTGACCTTGCGGAAATCGACCTTGTAATCGCCGAAGTTCATGTCGATGCTGCCGCCGCGCAGCGTATCGCCGTCGTAGGTGATGACGCCGGAGCCGAAGCTCATATCCGCGTCGAGGTAGTTGTCGTCCTGCGAAACGTCAAGAACCGGCGTATGGTCCGCATTTTCGTTGTCCTTCTCGACTTTGCAGATGAGATGCTTTTTGCCGATCAGAACGAGCAGCAGCACGACGATCGCCATCGCAAGAAGAATCACGTACCAGGGAATCGCGGGAAGCGTCGCGATCTGATAACCGAGCAGCACGCGGCGGACGAATTCGTATCCGCCGAACGCCATCAGAACGCCGCCGAACGCCGGATGCTCGAGAACGGAGCTCAGACCGAGCGTGAAGATGAGCAGCGGCCAGACGTAGTTCCATCCCTTGAGGACCAGATCGCCGTCAAATTCGAACGGTGAGTACGGGAACATTCCGAAACTGTGGAGCAGGAAGAACAGGCAGACGAGGATCGCGCCGATGCAGAACGAGATCGTACCCCATCTTGCCGACTTCCTGTGCTTGTTCCATTCCCACGAGAACGAACGGTTCTTCTTTGCCTCGTCCTTGGGCGTTTCATCCTTATCCAGGATAATGACGTGCGGCTCGATCGGCTTGACGCCCAAGAGTTCGTCGACCGTGACGCCGAGGATGTCCCCGAGCAGCGGCAGCAGCGTGATGTCCGGGCAGCTGACGTCGTTTTCCCATTTACTGACCGCCTGCGCGGAGACGCCGACCTTTTCAGCGAGCTGTTCCTGCGTCAGTCCCTTTTCTTTTCTCAACATGGCAATGCGCTTGCCGAGCGTTTCCTTGTTTTCCATGAAAGTTTTCTCCTTCTTTCGCTGGCTACAGCATAGCATTCGCGGATTATGTTTTCCACCTACTGTCGGTTGAATTGCGGAAAATCTCTCTACCCTGTCGGTTGAGTTGTCTGTTTTTTCTCTCTACGCGCGGTCGAGTTGACCGTTTTTGCTCCGCACCTGCGGTTGAATCGTCTCTTTTCTGTGATATTTTACCGATTTTATTTACAAAGGTCAATAAAAAATGTATAATAATTATTTGAAATGGAGGCAGCTTATGGCAAAACGTATCATTCGTACAAACGACGATCCCGTTCTGTACAAAGTATGTAAGGACGTCAGAAAATTCGATGCAAAGCTCTCCGAGCTGATCGACGACATGATCGAAACGATGAACGACGCGAACGGCGTCGGTCTTGCCGCACCGCAGATCGGCATTCTGCGCCGCATCGCCGTGATCGACGTGGGCGACGGTCCCGTTGAACTGGTCAATCCCGTGATCCTCGAATCCTCCGGCGAACAGGGCGGCATCGAGGGATGTCTTTCCTTCCCCGGCGAAAGCGGCTACGTCGTGCGGCCGAACCGGGTCCGCGTCGAGGCGTACGACCGTCACGGCGATCTGTACGAGTATGAGGGCGAAGGTCTGTTCGCGCGCGCCGTCTTCCATGAGACGGATCATCTCGACGGCAAGGTGTATCTGCGCCTTGTGACCGAACCGCCCGAAGATTTCAAGGAGTAACGCATGCGCATTGCTTTTCTCGGCACACCGGAATTTTCTCTGCCGTCCCTCGAGGCGCTGATCCGCCGCGGGGATACGCTTGCCGTATTCACGCAGCCGGACCGTCCGGTCGGACGCAAAGCGGTCCTTACCCCACCGCCGGTCAAGGTGCTTGCCGAACAGCACGGCATACCCGTGTATCAATTCGAAAAGATCCGTTCCTCCGAAGGACGCGAAGCGCTCGAAGCATTTCAACCGGATCTTATGGTGACTGCGGCGTTCGGACAGCTTTTGTCCTCGAAGAACCTTGCGATCCCCCGGCTCGGCACGATCAACGTGCACGGGTCGCTTCTGCCGAAGTACCGCGGCGCATCGCCGATCCAGAGCGCGATCATCGCGGGTGAAACCGAAACCGGCGTTACGACCATGATGACCGATATCGGTATGGATACCGGCGATATGCTGCTGAAAACCGTCACGCCGATCGATCCCGACGAAACGTACGGCGCGCTCAGCGACCGTCTTGCCGTGCTCGGCGCGGAACTTCTTTTGAAAACGCTCGAAGCGCTCGAAGCCGGAACTCTCGTCCGTATTCCGCAGGACCCGGAAGAATCGACGGTCTGCCATATGCTGACCAAAGAGGACGGGCACATCGACTGCACACGATCCGCAAAGGCGGCGCACGATCTTGTGCGCGGCACGAATCCGTGGCCGTGCGCGTTCGTTCTGCTTGACGGACAGCCGCTGAAGGTCTTTGAGACGCACCGAACGGACGTTGCATTTTCCGACGCGCCGGGAACGCTCCGCGAGCGAAACGGAAAGCTGTATCTTTGCTGTGCCGACGGCGCGCTGGAGATCGTCTCCCTGCAGGCAAGCGGCAAAAAGCGCATGGACGCCGGAACGTTTTTGCGCGGGTGTCCGCTCGACGGAAAAACGGTATGCTGAACGTACGGCGCGCCGCGCTCGAAACGCTTGTCCGGATCCTTGAGGACGGCGCATACGCAAACCTCGCGCTGAAGGAAGCGGCTTCCTCGGTCAACCCGAAGGACGTTCCCTACCTCAGTGCGCTGGTCAACGAAACGATCGCGCGCGCTTCCTATCTGGATTATATTTTCGCACACTTCTGCAGGCGGCAGAAACGCGCGGTCAGAAATCTCCTGCGTATGGCGGGGACGGAACTGCTGTTTCTCGACACGCCCGTGCACGCGGCGATCGACGAGTCTGTGAAGCTGTGCCGGTCGATCGGAAAGAAGGACAGCTGCAGCCTTGTGAACGCTGTTCTGCGTCGGCTTGACCGCGAACGCGACGCCCTTCCCCCACTACCCGATACGCCCGTCGAACGGCTTTCGGTCCTGTACGGCGTTCCTGCGTTTTGGGTCGCAGAGTGGATCGACGCATACGGCGAAACAGAAGCGGAAGCGCTTCTGTCCCATGCGCCCCTCGGGACCGTCGTCCGCGCGCAGTATCCCTGTACGACGGACGAACTGCGTGCCGCGCTGCCCGTTCCGTCCGTAACCTGTTCCCACGACCCGAACGGCCTGCGGCTTTCCGAGGGATTCGATCTCGCGCACGATCCGTTGTTTACGTCCGGCAAATTCGCCGTACAGGGCGAAGGCGCGATGCTGATCTGCCGCGCTTTGGGCGACGTGCACGGAAAAGCCGTGCTGGACGCCTGCGCCGCGCCGGGCGGAAAGAGCGCTTATCTTGCTTCGCTGTCCGAAAACACGGCGAAGATCACGGCCTGGGAGCTGCATCCGCACCGGAAGGAACTGATGGACCTGACGTTTTCCCGGCTCGGCGTTTCCGCCGTGACCGATTGCCGCGACGCCGCGGTATTCGATCCGACGTTTGACGACGCGTTCGACGCGGTGCTTTTGGACGTTCCCTGCAGTGGATTCGGTCTTTTAAGCGAGAAGCCGGACATTCGCCTGCACAAGGACGAAAACGCCGTTACGGCGCTTACAGAGGCGCAGGACGCAATCCTTTCCGCCTGCTGCCGCTACGTGAAACCGGGCGGCGTGCTCGTCTACGCGACCTGCACGATCTCGCGGCGCGAGAACGAAGCGCGTGTCCGCGCGTTCCTTTCGGCGCATACCGATTATGCACTTGAAGAGGAACGGCAGCTTTTGCCGACGCGCGACGGCACGGACGGATTCTATTACGCAAGAATGAAAAGGAGCTGAACCGATGTACTGGATGGACATGACCGAACAGGAGATTGCCGACGCCGTCGGTGCGTTCGGCGTGCCGAAATTCCGCATCGCACAGGTTTCCGAATGGCTCAGAAAGGGCGTTCGTCCGCAGGAAATGACAAATCTTCCGAAGGATCTGCGTACAAAGCTCGATACGATCCCGTTCGGCGGCGCGACGATCTATGAGAAACGCGTATCCCAAAAGGACGGCACGATCAAATATCTCTTTGCACTCGAGGACGGCAACCTGGTCGAAGGCGTTCTGATGCGCTATTCCTACGGCAATACGGTATGCCTCAGTACGCAGGTCGGCTGCAACATGGGATGCCGGTTCTGCGCAAGCACACTGGAAGGTTGCGTGCGCTCGCTCCGGCCGGGCGAGATGCTCTCCTTCCTTGCGGAGATCGAGCGCGACGAACCTCCCGCGGACGGCAAGCCGCGCACGGTGACGAACATTGTGCTGATGGGCAGCGGCGAGCCGCTCGACAATTACGACAACGTTATAACATTCCTGAAACGCGTGACGAGCGAGCAGGGACCGAACATTTCCGCGCGGAATATTTCACTGTCCACCTGCGGGATCGTCCCGAAGATCTATCGTATGATCGAAGACGCGCCGCACGTGACGCTCTCGATCTCGCTGCACGCGCATTCGAACGAAGTTCGGTCCGAGCTGATGCCGATCAACAAAGCGTATCCGATCGAACAGGTTCTGGAAGCGGCAAAGACGTACGCCGACAGGACCGGTCGGCGCGTGGTGTTCGAATATGCGCTGATCGGCGGAAAGAACGATTCCGAGGCGGATGCGGACGCGCTTGCCGCACGACTCAAAGGACTTTTATGTCACGTCAACCTGATCCCGCTGAATCCGGTCAAAGAACGCGGACTGGACGGCGTGACGAGAACGTATGCGCACCGGTTCCGGGAATGGCTCGAAGAGCGGCATATCTCGGCGACTGTACGGAGAGAAATGGGCGCCGATATCGAAGGCGCGTGCGGACAATTACGAAGGAGGGTTCTCAATGAAATTCGCGGGTAAGACGGAAACGGGTCTCCGAAAGCAGAACGAGGATAACTTCATGCTGCTGCATACCGATACGCTGGACGCGGTCGCCGTATCCGACGGTATGGGCGGGCATCAGGCGGGCGAGATCGCAAGTCTTCTTGCCGTGGAAACGCTTCAGAACCGGCTTCTTTCGAACGCTTCGGATCCGGAAGCGGCGTTGTCCGGCGCTTTCGCGGAAGCGAACGGCGCCGTGCATACCCGTGCGTCCTTAAACGACGAGATGTACGGTATGGGCTGCACGCTCGTCGCCGCGATCCTCGAACCGGACCGGTTCATCGCCGCGAACGTCGGCGATTCCCGCCTCTATCATTTCGACGGCAAAACGCTCCGGCAGGTCACGCACGACCATTCGTTCGTCGCGGAGCTTGTCCGTCGCGGCGCGATCACGTCCGAGGAAGCCAAGACGCATCCGCGGCGCAACCTCATCACGCGCGCGATCGGAACGGAACTGCGCGTCGTCGCCGACGTGTTCTCCTGCGATTGGAAAAAGAACGACATGCTGCTTCTCTGCTCCGACGGGCTCTGCGGCGTTCTGGAGGACGCGGAAATGGCGGCGTTCCTTCGCAACTGCACCGATCTTGACGCGACCTGTACGGCGCTCATTCAGCGCGCGCTGACCGCCGGCAGCCGCGATAACATCACGGTGGTACTCGCCGAAAACGACGGAGGCAAAGCATGATCGGAACGATCCTCGAACGAAAATACAGGATCGTTGAGCTGATCGGAAGCGGCGGCATGGCGCAGGTCTATAAAGCGGTCAATATGACGAACCGCAGGATCGTCGCCGTCAAAATGCTCAAAGACGAATATAAGAGCGATGCGGAGTTTCTGCGCCGGTTCTCTCTCGAAGCGAACGCGATCCTGACGCTCTCGCACGAGAACATCGTGCGTGCGTATGGCGCGGGCACGTACGACGGTCTCCCCTACCTCGTAATGGAATACGTGGAGGGGCACACGCTGAAGGACCTGATCTCCTCGAACGGCGCGCTGCCCGTGCGGACGGCGATCGGCATCACCTGTCAGATCCTCGACGCGCTCAGCGCGGCGCACGCGCACGGTATCATTCATCGCGACGTGAAGCCGCAGAACGTGATCGTGACCGAAAAAGGCCGCGTCAAGCTCGCGGATTTCGGAATCGCGCGAGAAGCGAAGGCGTCGACCGTGACCTTCTCCGGCAGCAAGGTCCTCGGATCCGTGCATTATATCTCACCGGAACAGGCAAAAGGCACCGTTGCGACCGAACAGAGCGACCTGTATTCCGTCGGCGTGTGTCTCTATGAAATGCTGACCGGCACGGTCCCGTTCGAAGCGGATTCCACGGTGAGCGTCGCGCTCATGCATCTGCAGGAAAAGCCCGTTCCGCCGATCCAGATCGTTCCGGACCTGCCGCATTCCCTGAACGATATTGTTCTCAAGGCGCTGGAAAAGGATCCGGAAAACCGCTACAGGACGGCGCGCGCGATGCGCTCCGATCTTGTCCGGTCGCTGTCCGATCCGAACGGCACCTTTGTCAATGATCCCAACGACAAGGGCACGAAAAACACTTCGCGGCCATCGATCTACATTCTGATCGCCATGTGCGTGTTCCTGCCGATCCTGCTGATCGGGGTCTTTGTGCTGATCTACGCCACTTCCTGCCGGACGACGACGCCGCGGGAAAGCGAAACGCAGGCGATCGTCTCCGATTCTGCATCCGAAACTGCTGTGCCGGAGGAGACCGCTCCGGGTGAAGAGGCCGTCACGGTCAACCTGAACGTGCCCGAGCTGATCGGTTATCCGCTGGACGACGCGCTGCGCATCCTGTACGAGACCTACGGCTTTACAAATCTGTCCGTGGAGTTTACCGACGACGCAACACGGTATTCCCGGACGAACACCGTAGTTGCGATCAAGGTCCCGGCGATCGAGCCCGACCTGCTGTTTGAGGCGCCGACGCCCTCGCCGACGCCCGTTCCGACGCCGGAGCCCGCGACGCCGGAGCCGGAAACGACGACGCCGGAACCCACACCGACCCCGGCGCCGATCGACGATACCGATACGATCGTTGCGGAACCGTCCGCGACGCCGCTGATCGACTACATTCCGCAGAACGAGGGGACTCCGACGCCGGAGCCCACGGCGACGCCTTCGCAGACACCGGAGCCCACACCGACGCCCGAACCCTCCCGGGAGCCGCGGCTGACCCTCAATTCCTATCCGTGCAATACGGAGATCCGTCTGGTCGTTTTCAGAAATACGCTCGGCTCGTGCAAAGCGGATATCTCGTTCCCGCTGACGTTCGGAGAGGACGACGCGATGCTGCTTGTGGAGATCGGATTTGAAACGGCGACGTACGAGGAGATCCCGTATCGCGTGATCCTGCATTCGCGCGTGCGCCAAAGCGAGATCAAGCCGGACGTTCTGGAAACGGCGACCGTGTACTGGTATGAGCCGGTCACGCGGAATATGTACCTTTATGTGAACGGGATCGCGCAGTCCTCTCCGCAATCCGTCTCCTTTGCAAAATGACGGAACCCGGACTGCTTTTGAAAGGGATCGGCAGCTTCTATGAAGTGCTGACGGAATCGGGCGAGGTTGTGACCTCAAAGGCGCGCGGCATATTCCGAAAGGAAGGGCTTGTCCCGACCGTCGGAGACCGCGTTGCGATCGAACGCAAGGAACAGGGATACGCGCAGCTCAACGAGATCCTTCCGCGCAGGAATCTCCTCGTGCGCCCGCCCGTGGCGAACGTCGACCAGCTTCTGATCGTGATCTCCGCATCTGTGCCGGAGCCGGACTGGCTGCTCCTGGACCGGATGATTATTTCCGCGAAGCGCACGGGCATAGAACCTGTCCCCGTGCTGAACAAGATCGATACGGCGGACAAGGGGATCGCAGACCGATTCCGAACCGAGTATCACGCGTTCCCGACGCTGATCGTAAGCGCCGAGACGGGCGAAGGGCTCGACGCGCTGCGGGACCGCATGCGCGGAAAGGTGAGCTGCTTTGCGGGGCAGTCCGCCGTCGGGAAGTCGTCGCTGTTGAACGCGCTGATTCCGGAGCTACATCTCGAAACTGGCGGGCTCTCGAAAAAGACAGACCGCGGACGGCACACCACCCGCCACGCGGAACTTTGGCCGTACGAAAACGGCGCGGTGCTCGATACGCCGGGATTCTCCATGTATGAAACGGCGTGTCTCGAACAAGACGAGCTGGATGCATGCTATCCCGAATTTCAGCATGCGTTCCCCTGCCGCTTTCCCGGCTGCATGCACGTCAGCGAACCGGACTGCGGCGTCAAACCTCTGCTTTCGACCGGCGAGCTCACGCCGGAACGATATGAACGATACTGCGAGATCGCATTGGATTATCAGATGAGGAGGAAACACCGTTATGATTAAGATCGCGCCTTCGATCCTTTCCGCAAACTTTGCCGCAATGGGCGAAGCCGTTTCGAAGCTGTCCGCGCAGGGCGCCGACTGGGTGCATTTCGACGTGATGGACGGTAATTTCGTTCCGAACATCACCTTCGGACCCGATATGTGCAAGGCGCTCCGGCCGCTGACCGAGCTGCCGATCGACGTACATCTGATGGTCGAGCATCCGTCCGACTGGATCGAACCGTTCCGAAAGGCCGGCGCGGATATTCTGACGATCCATGCGGAGTCCTCGGAACGTCACCTGCACCGCGCGCTGCAGACGATCCATGCCGCCGGCATGAAAGCCGGTATCGTGCTGAATCCCGCAACGCCGGTCAGCGCGTGCGTACACCTCCTGCCGGAATGCGATCTCATCCTTCTGATGAGCGTGAATCCCGGCTTCGGCGGACAGTCGTTCATCCCGGAAACGCTCAATAAGATCCGCGCGCTGAAAGCGGAGATCAAAGCGCGCGGGCTCGAAACGCTCATCGAGATCGACGGCGGAGTGAACCCGGACACCGCAAAGCGGTGTATCGAAGCGGGCGCGGACGTGCTCGTCGCGGGGAGCGCCGTGTTCAAAGCCGACGATCCCGCCGAAATGATCCGTGCGCTGCGCGGATAAGAATTGCATATAAAAACGCGGCCGAACAAGCCGCGTTTTATGTTATGATTCTTCCTTTTGCGGGAACCGGACGCCCCAGATTCTGACCGGGTGCTGACGGATCGACCGCTGATTGTCTAAAAACGCCGAAAGCGTCATCGCCGCAGGTCGGGTGAAATGGTTGTAGAAGGTATACGTGCCGTCGCGGTTGGCGATCCCCGCGACGTAATGCGCGCCGAACCAGTACCACGCGAGCACGATCACGCCGTCGAACGGTTCCGTGCACGACGCTTCTTTCGGGCGCATGGACGTGACCTCGAATCCGTTATTTCGCAGATTCTTCGCGATCGCGGAAGGACGCGTTCCCAAAAGCCCGAAGAAATTCGTTTTGATCTGCTTCCGCGCGGCATAAAACGGTTCAAACCGCGTCTTTTCATCGGCCGCGCGTGCGATGTTGTACAGCGCGATGATCCCGCACCCGTTCTTCGCCATCGTGCCGAACCGTCCGTAGCGGCGCGCGCCGTAGCGTTCATCGGTCTGTGAGTTCAGAAGTCCGTAATCGGTCGACTCATTCATCCCGTACTCCTTTCAGCCGTTGATGTCCGTGTATCGGTCATAATCCGGCTCCGGGTTGACCGTGTAGATGCCTTTGCTTCGTTCCATCCATCCCATACCGACAAATCCCCTGCGCACCGTACAGTAATCCGGATGCACCTCGGAGATGATCGAGTTGACTTCCTTTTCCGTATAGGTGCTTCCCGGCACAAAACGGGAAAAGATTTCGCGGTAGACGATCATCCGCTTCTTGAGCTGCGCCGGCATCTGTTCGCAGAACCCGTTCGGCATGAAGCTTTTCAGCACCTTGCGTCGATACTGTTCCTCGCGCAGCGCTTCCGCCGTTTCTCCGCTGTCTCTGCGGAAGATCAGCTCTTCGAGCGTGTGCGTAAACACGTCGCGCCGCAGGGTATAGACCGTATAATACTGCTCCCGCCGCGCGTCGACGAGTCCTGTCTGCATCAGCTTTTTCATATGGAAGCTGACCGTCGCCTGCGAAAGGTTCAGCCGTTCCGCCAAAAGCTCCGCGTAGCAGTCCTTTTCGTCAAGCGCGCGCAGAATGCGAAGCCGTGTTTCGTCCGCGATCGTTTTCAGCAGGTTCAGCGTTTCATTCTCCATTCCGTTCCGCCTCCCGCAATGCGTCCAGCGCGAACTGCACCGTGATCGCCTTCTGCTCCGCGCGGTCCGATGCGTCGTAATCGCCGAGCTTGCGCTGCCGCTCCGCTTCTTCGGAAAACGATCCGACGAGCGTTTCGAGCGCGTTCGGGCGCTTTCCCTCATGCTCCACGCGTCCGAGTACTTTCAGCATGTCGCCGAGCATGCTCGCTTTCATCAGATGGATCGATTGCGTGCGAGCGTCGCCCTTCTTCGCCGCTTCCGCGGCAAGTGCCGTTTCACGCCCGGATTCCTCCGCAAGCGCTGCATTGTACCGTTCCAAAACCATCAAAACAGATGCCTCCTTTCATTTCGATATTCATCGAAATCATTTTAGCATCTGCTTTGATATTTGTCAATATATTTTTAGTTGAAATCAACGATCACTTCGTTGAATTTTTTATCTTTCCCGTAGTTCAGCGCCCACGGAGAGCCTCCCCAGCCGGAGCCGGTCGGCGCAAACGGTGTTGTAAAGTTCTTGACCTTGGTATAATTGAAGGTCTTTGCGACCTTAATCGCAAGCTCCTGCACTTCCGCCAGCTTTTTGAGATACTTCTGCCCGATGTCGTTCAGAGAATTGCTTTTGCCGTTCCGCGCCTTTTTCGCTTCTTTGTTTGCTTCGTCGCGGAGGTCGTCCAGCTCCTGCACGCATGTCTTATACTGTTCGAACAGCGCGCGATCCTCCTCCGAATACATCCGTCCTTCGCCGCTCGTCTCATAGACGACGCGGCGGGACGCGAAACGGATCGCACTCCCGGCGTTACCCGTATCTTCCGGCTCAGGCGGGTCGGTCGGATCGGGTTCGGGCGGGTCGGTCGGATCGGGTTCGGGCGGGTCGGTCGGGACCGGTTCGGGCGGATCGGTCGGCGGCGGCGTCGGCGGATCGGTCGGCGCGGGCGTTTCGTCTGTCGGCGTCGGCTCCGGTGTTTCAAGCGGGATCAGATCGTCCTCGTCGATCAGCTTCTGCACATATTTTGTCAGCGGATCGAGCAGATCCTTATAATGCGAATACAGCATATCGCACCAACGATAGCGTCCGTACTGCAGCGTATACTGCGAATACTGCTTGACCTTCTGATGATATACGTTCTGGATGATATCCACGCGGTTTGCCTGATTCGTGAAGCAGAAATTCCATTGGAACAGAGACGTGAGCGAGCCGCTCATCGAATACATGCCGATGTTCTCCGGATCGAGGTTGTAGGCAAACGCCGCAAGGGATGCCGTCTGCGCAAACGAGCAGTTTGTGAACAGATCGCCTTCGAACGTGTCGACGATCTCAGGGATCTTGGTGATCATCTGGTCGGCTTTCATCTGTTTGAACAGCGCGATCAGCATGCGCTTCTGACGGTCGACGCGTCTGGAGTCACTCGTTTCGCTTGCGGAAAGACCGTTTTCCGCTTTGCGTACGCGGCAGTAATCCAGAAAGCCCTGTCCGTCGATGTGCTGCATGCCTTTTTCATAGGACCTGCCCTGAATATGGAACTTGATGTCCATATCGTAATCGAGTCCGCCGCAGAGATCGACGAGCTCCTTCAGCGACGTCATGGTGACGGCATAGTAGTAGTCCACAGGGATATCGCCGCCGAGCATCCACTCCGCCGCCTCGCATACCTTTTCCAGTCCCTTCGGGTTCTCGGAGCCGTCCTTGTTGTAGAGACCGCCGCCGCAGTTTAAGGACGCGTTCAGCTTATAGATGCCCTTGACGCCCGGAATGCTTGCGTACGTGTCGCGCGGGAGTGAGATCAAGTCGGCGCGATTTTCCGCAAAATTGACCGCAAGGATCATCATGACGTCGGAATGCCATTCCTTTTTGCCGTCCCATGTCAGACGTTCGTCGGAGTAATCGACGCCGATCAGAAGGATATTGACGATATCCTTCATCATCTGCGGGTCCGCCTTCTCGAGCAGCTCCTCGTACGGGTCGACCGTCGGTTCGGGCGTCGCCGTCGGTGCAGGCGTCGCTTCCGTGTCTGCCGTTTCCGGAGGAAGCGATTCGTCCGGCGCCGGCGCCGGATCGTCCGTCGTAACGATGATGATCTGTTCATCCTCCGTCCCCGGCGATACGGCTTCGCTGCTGCGTTCGTCTTTTGCGGCGCATGATCCGCCGCTGCGGAAAGCGTTTCCCGTTCCGAGAGAGCTGAAGATCAATGCCGCAATGACGCCGAGCAGCACAGCGCAGCCGGCGATGGAAGCGAACAGGATGATCTTTTTCTTAGTTGTCATATCAAACGATCCTTTCGGCTCTTTTTTCTTAATCATACTCCCCTGATTTCAAAAATGCTACGATATGGAGAATTCGTTACGAACATTTTACAAAAGCAACGAAATTTCCGGTCATTCATGAAATAATACTCCGCTTCTGCTGATTTGGATGCAAAAATCAAAAAAGTCTTTTCTTTCGGCGGATTTGTGATATAATGTAGCATGAACTAATATGGAGGATTATACATGATCGTTGTTATTCCTGCGTACGAACCGGACGAAAAACTGCTCGGCGTGCTCAAAGAGTTTACCGAACAGACGGCCTTCCCGATCGTCGTCGTCAACGACGGCAGCAGCGAAGCGTGCCGTCCGGTGTTTGACGCGGTCCGGGCTTTTCCGCGTGTCACGCTGCTCGAGCATGAAAAGAATCGCGGTAAGGGCGCCGCTCTGAAGACCGCGTTCGCATATATCAAAGACAGTTTCCCCGCAGGCGAAGGCGTGCTGACCGTCGACGCGGACGGACAGCATCTTCTGAAGGACTGTCTGAACGTCTGCGCTGCTTTCGAAAAGCATCCCGATCTTCTGATCACCGGTTCGCGCCGCTTTCAGGGAAAAGTTCCCCTCCGCAGCCGCATGGGGAACAGCATCACCCGCGGCGTATTCCATCTGACGACCGGCACCCGCGTATACGATACGCAGACGGGTCTTCGCGCGTTTTCGACAAGCCGCATTCCGGAAATGCTCGAACTGCACGGCGACCGGTATGAATACGAGATCCACCAGCTTCTTTACTGCAGCTCAAAAGGTTCGGGCATTCTGGAGGTCCCGATCGAGACGGTCTATATCGACGACAACAGTTCATCCCATTTCGATACCCTCCGCGATTCCGCGAAGATCTACAAGGTCATCTTCAAGTTCCTCGGGCCGACGTTTCTGAAATTCATGTCGACTTCGTTTCTGAGCTTTCTGATCGACTTTTTAAGCTTCTGTCTCATCTTCTACGGCGTCGTCGCCGCATTCGGCGGATTCTCTGTTGCACGGGAAATGTTCTCGTTCCGGCGCGAGGTCTCCGAAAAGTGGGCGGAAACGCTGCTTGCGCTGAATCCGGTTGTGTTTGTCGGCGGCGGCTCCATTCTCCGGATGGTATCGCTCGTGCTCGCGCGCGTGATCTCCGGCGTATGCAATTATCTGATGAACCGTCGTTTCGTGTTCGACAGCTCGCGCAAGGACAACAACATCCTGAAATATGCGGTCTGCGCCGTTACGGTCCTGCTGCTGAACTGGCTGTTCATCGAATTGTTCACGCATGCCGGCGTACCCGCGTGGTTTGCGAACATTCTTTCGCAGCTGATCTGCTATCCGGTCTCCTTCGGGCTGCAGCGCATCTTTGTGTTCCGCGGCAAAAAGCAATCGTAAAGCCATGTCTGAAAAGCGTCCCGTTCTTTCCAAAACCGCACAGGCGGTGATCACTCTGATCGCCGTCCTGTTTCTGAATCTCGGGATCGTGTTTTCCGCCGTCTATATCCTTTTCCATCTGCTGGAATACTACAATCCCCATTCGTTCATCTATACGAACATGCCGTGGCTTCCGATCGTCATTCCGATCCTGCTCGTGCTTTCCGTACTGCTGTTCGATTTTCTCAGGGTCTGCGGCGCGTTTAAAAACCGGCATTTCAGCAAAACGCGCATGATGCTGATCGTCCTCTGCGACCTGATCCTGTTTGCCGCGCTGTCGCTGACGCTGTACATGAAGACCTGTACGACCTCGCTTGTCGAGCTGAACACGATCGAGGAATATACCCTGCCCACGCCGGTTTCCGTCGATCCGCGGACGCCGCTCCCCGTCACGGACTATGAGCCGACGGATGATGAACCGGAGTCTGCGGACGCCACCCCCGTGCCGACGCAGGAACCCGTCGTCGTTCCGCTTGCAGAGAAGTTTCCGGAAAAGTTCTCCGAAACGCCGTCCGCGCAGTCGTACGATAAGTCCAACGTCGTCGAGACGCTCGCCGACGGAACCGAAAAGGCGCTGATCTACACGTACAGCGGGAAGAACGCTGCGGTCGATATCTATCATTATCAGAAGAAGAAACTCGAATATCAGGTCGCCGATATCTTCGTGCGCGACGCGAACTGTTTCAAAACGAATTACAGCATTTCGTACCACCGCAACCAGATCACGCAGTTCTATGCCGAGCAGATCCACGCGATCGTGTCCACGAACGGCGATAACTTCAATTCCGGCAAGATCGAAGACGGGATCGTGATCCGCAACGGCGCGCAGCTCTATCCGGAGGACGGCTCAAAGCAGACAAAGTTCACGCGCGATCTCTGCGTGCTGTTCAGCGACGGCTCGATGCGCGTGTACGACTGCGTTCTCGACACGATCGACTATGACGAGATCCTTTCGAACTATCCGCGTCAGGCATTCTATTTCGGTCCGAAGCTTTTAAACGACGACGGGACGGCGAAGACGAAATTCAATTCCAACCTCGGCAAGATCAATCCGCGCACAGTTCTCGGCTATTATGAACCGGGACATTATGCGCTTCTCGTGGTGCTCGGTACGCGCGATATGATCGACTATCGCGGGAAGAATCACGGCAACGGCAAATCGCCCGGCATGACGCTAATCGAGCTGTCCGCGCTCTGTGAGGAACTCGGATTCTCCATGGCGTACAATCTCGACGGCGGCGGATCCTCCAGCATGGTGTGGGATCAGACCGTATTCGGGCACAACGACCGCACGCACAGCGATATCCTCGCCGTCGTGGACCCGTAAGGAGGCGTATATATGAACAAAAAGATCCGCAAAATCGCCACCATCCTCGCGCATATCGGACTTATCCTGGCAATCGTCTATCTCGGATTCTTCATCGTCTGTTCTATCCGTGCGAATCACGCAGGTGCGGTTAGCGCTAGTCAAAAAGATCTATATCTCAGTCAGGCGATGAACGAGCGCGATTTCTCTTTCTATACGGTCGGAAGAGCGCTTTCCGACAGCAACGATCCCGCGCGTGAGAATTGTCTCATTGCGCTCGATCTCGTCGTTCCGCTGCTTTGTCTCGCTTCCGGCGTCCTTCTTCAGCTTGCCATGGTGCGTCCGCGCCGCAGGCGCAGGACGGAAACGCCGTCTCAATCAACAAAATTCAGGAGGTAACTATGAATCGATCCGATCTTGACCGCACCAATGCGCTGCTCGATTTCATCGAGCGCTCCCCTGTCAGTTTTGCCGCCGCAGAAACCGCGCAGTCCATGCTGGACAAAGCAGGCTACGTTCGTTTGTCTTTTCGGAATGTATGGGATCTTACACCCGGCGGAAAATACTATGTCACGCGCAACGGTTCCTCGCTGATCGCGTTCGTCGTGCCCGAAGATCCGAATCCCGGATTCATGATTGCGGCAAGCCACAACGACTCTCCGTGCTTCAAGCTTAAGACGGACAGCGAAGTCGTGATGTTCGACCGGTATCTGAAGCTCAATACCGAGGGCTACGGCGGCATGATCGTGTCAAGCTGGTTCGACCGTCCTCTGTCCCTTGCCGGGCGCGCGATCGTGAAGAACGGCGCCGCGTTCGAAACGCGCGTCGTGACGTTCGACCGCGATCTTTGCCTGATCCCGAACGTCTGCATTCATTTCAACCGTGAGATCAACAACGGCTATAAATACAACAGGGCGGTCGATACGCTGCCGCTGCTGTCCAACACGAACGAAAAGGGCACGGTGCAAAAGCTCGTAGCGGAACAACTCGGCGTCGAGCCGGACGCGGTCGTTTCGACGGACCTGTTCGTGATCAACCGCACGCGCGGTTCGGTCTTCGGAGCGGACGACGCGTTCTTCTGCGCGCCGCGCATCGACGACCTGCAATGCGCCTTTACGACGCTCACCGCGCTGCTCGAAGCAGAAAGTCCGAAGGCGATCCCGGTCTATGCGCTGTTCGACAACGAAGAGGTCGGCAGCGAAACGAAGCAGGGCGCGGCAAGCACGTTTCTCTTCGACGTTCTGACGCGCGTCGCCGTGTATTACGGGCGCACGCTTTCCGAAATGCTCCCCGCTTCCTTCATGCTCTCATGCGACAACGGGCACGCGCTGCATCCGAATCATCCGGAACTTTCCGACGCCAAAAACGCGCCGCATCTGAACGGCGGCGTCGTCATCAAGCACAACGCGAATCAACGCTACGCGACCGATGCGTTGTCCGAAGCGCTCTTTGCGGAGATCTGCTCCCGTGCGGACGTTCCGGTGCAGCACTTTGCAAACCGCAGCGACATCGCGGGCGGCGGCACGCTCGGCAGCATCAGCAACACACGCGTTTCTTTGAAGACGGTCGATATCGGACTTGCGCAGTTTGCGATGCATTCCGCGGTCGAAACCGGCGGTGTCAGGGACACGGACTATATGATCCGTGCTGCAAAAGTGTTCTATGAAAGTGCGCTGACCATGACCGACGAAGGCGCGATCGTGCTCGAATAACGAACTCACGCAAAAAGCAGGGAGATCATCTCCCTGCTTTCTTTGATTTCAGAAACATCTTGATGAAACACAGTTTCAGCCGCTTCGGCAGAACGCCGTACAGCCGCAGAAGCGGATTGCGGTTCAAGCTGTATGCAAAGCGCGGATGTCTTGCTTTGAGTGCCTTTCGGATCTTTTTTGCGACCGCTTCCGGCGGTACCGCCTTTGCTTCGACCGCTTTTGTTACGCGCAGAAACCGTTCCGCAACGTTCGGATAATGCGTCGTGCGCGCGGTAAACGCTTCTATGCTTTTCACCGAGCCTTCAAGCAGCGGCGTTTCCACCGCGCCGGGACGGACGACCGAAACGGTGATCCCCAGCATCTGCAGCTCCATGGCAAGCGAAAACGCAAAGCGGTCGAGCGTGCTCTTGGTGATCGCGTACAGACCCGTAAACGGCAGCGGATCGAGATCCGCAAGCTCGCTTGTCACGAGCACGACGCGCGCGCCTTCCGAAAACATCGGCAGAAACGTGCGGATCACGCGATACGCGCCGAACACGTTGATCCCGAAGAAGCGGCGCATCCGCGCCTCGTCGATCTCCACGAGCGAATCCGCCGCATAGATCCCCGCCATATACACGATCGCATCGATGCGGTCCGTCTGAATCTTTGCCGCTTCATATGCCGCCGTGACCGCGTCTGGCTCGGTCAGATCGGCAAACAGCGGGATAACGCCGTCCGGCATCGGCATGCCCGGGCGGTCCAGGCCGAACACGCAAACGCCGTCTTTTACGAACATACGGGCGCAGGCGGTTCCCATTCCCCCGCCTGCGCCGATGAGCAATACCGTTTTCATTACTGTTTCGAAGTTTTCAGAAGCGCTTCCCATTCTCTGACGATCTTACGGTCGTCAAAATAGTTTATGCGCATCGCTGCGCGTACACGGGCAAGCGTTTCGTTTGTGATCTCCACCGCCCTCTTCGTGCCTTCAAAAAGAACGTCATACACCGCGTCAATGTCCGCTTCCCACTTGGCGCGTTCGGCACGGATCGGCGCAAGCTCGGATTCGAGCACGTTGATGAGAAACTTTTTGCACGTCCCGTCGCCCAAGCCTCCGCGCGTATAATGCGCCTTCATCTCGTCGAGGTTTGCGTATTCCGGCAGAAATTCCGCAAAGTGCGCGTCGGTTGCAAACGCGTCGAGGTACGTGAACACGACGTTGCCTTCGAGATGTCCGGGATCCTCGATGCGAAGGTGCTGCGGGTCCGTGAACATTTTGCCGTTGACCTGCTTCTTGACGGTCTTTGCGTCGTCGGACAGATAGATGCAGTTGCCGAGCGATTTGGACATCTTCGCCTTGCCGTCGACGCC
>CAMYWS010000002.1 GCA_947302865.1 uncultured Clostridia bacterium | reverse complement strand
GCGATCCACGACATCCAGATGAAGCTGGAGGAGAACGAGCGCGGCAACACCTCGCGGCTCATGAAAACCAAGGAGATGCTTGCAAAGGAAGCATGACGGACATTTTTGCGCTTCTCAGAAACGCGGGCTTTGCGGAGGGATTTTTACTCCCCGTCGCCCCCTATACGAACTGGACACGCCATCGTAACGATGGCGTGTTTCATCCGAACACGGCGCCGCTTGCGGGCGACCCGAAGGAGCAGTATCCGTGGGCAAACGCCGTGCTCATCTGCGTGTTACCGTACACGCCGTTCGATGACGAAACGCTCGTCGCGTCCTACTACATCGCAAGCAACTGCGGTTATCACGCGATGAAACGGCTTCTTGCGTCGCTGACGGAGAACGGCGTCCGCGCAGAGCGCGCTGAGACGCCGTACAGAGAGCAGCTTGCCTCTTACGGCGTCGGTTCCCGCATGGATAATCAATTGCTCTTCCTTGAGCCGTACGGGACGTATTTCGGCTTACAAGGCGCGATGCTGGCGCTGCCGGAGCCGGTCGCATACACGCCGCGCCGCGAGCCGAACGAGATCTGCGACCATTGCGGACAGTGCAAAGACGTCTGCTTCGGCGCGATCAAAGGAGATTATGCGTTCGACTGGACGCGCTGCATCCATACCTATATGGAAGGTGATCCTATCCCGCAGGACGCGATGGAATGGCTTCCGTCGCTGCTCGGCTGCATGCGCTGTCAGGCGGTTTGCCCGAAGAACCCGCAGGGAACGATCCCGGTCCCGGACGATGTCAGAACCGTTCTCGACCCGGTCGCGATCCTCGCGGGGAATCGCAGGGAAGCAGAGGCGCTTGTCGGCAGAAATCTTGCCGCGCCGAAGCGGCTTTTGCGTCAGGCGATCGTGCTTGCGGCAAACCGCGGCAGAACCGACGCGCTGCCGTATCTTCTGAAATTGAAGGAGTCCGAAGGGGAACGATTCGGCGCGGAGCTCGATTACGCAATTTCCCTCTTGCAAAAAGAGTAAGATGCGGTTATAATAAGCAATGCACTAAGCGGGGAGTTAGCGGTGCCCTGTACTCGCAATCCGCTACAGCGAGGCCGAATCCCCGTCCCGAGGCCAATTGTTGTGAGGTCGGTCTCAATACGGAACGTTGATGCGCGGGTCCCGTGCAATCGCACGCCGTGAACCGTGTCAGGTCCTGACGGAAGCAGCACTAAGCGGAATGTACGATGTGCCGCGGGGTTACCTGCGAGGAGTCACCGGTTGAGGGTCCACTCGGAGCAAGAGGTCGAAGGACGGGTGTGCAAGTTTTATAGAGTAAAGCCGGGCACACGCTCGGCTTTTTCTGTATCAAAGGAAAGGGGCAGCATGGAAGATCTTTCGGTATTTGACATCATCGGTCCCCGCATGACGGGACCGTCATCCAGCCATACGGCGGGAGCGGTACGCATTGCGTACATCGCAAGAAAACTGATCGGAACAGAGATCAGCCGTGTGCATTTCACGCTCTACGGTTCGTTTGCAGAGACCGGACGCGGTCACGGAACGGACAAAGCGCTGATCGGGGGGATTCTGGGCTTTTCGCCGGACGATGAACGGATTCCGCACGCATACGAGCTTGCCATGGATCAGGGTGTACAGGTCGCGTTCACCTATTCCGACGCGCCTGTCGATCATCCGAACACGGTCAAGATTGAGCTTCTGGACGTTAACGACCGGAAGATGGAGGTCGTGGGACGTTCGGTCGGCGGCGGCAACATTCTGATCACAGAGATCAACGAGCAGGGCGTCGAGCTTTCCGGCGATTATCCGACGCTGATCGTAAGCCACAGGGACGAACCCGGCGTCATTGCCGTGGTTTCACAGGTGCTTGCGCAGCTGAAAGTCAACATCGCGTTCATGCGCGTGTTCCGTCACGGACGCGGCCGGAACGCCTACATGTGTATCGAGACCGATACGCCCGTTACGAAGGAGATGCAGGCGATCATTCGCCAGCTCTGCAGCGGAATTACCGAACTGTTTGCGGTATAAGGAGGAAAGGGTATGCAGTTGATCGATGCATTTGAAAACGGCGCGTCGCTTTGCCAATACTGCACGGCGGAGAACTGCACGATCGCGGAGGCAATGATCCGGCGCGAAGTCTCGCGCGGGGAAATGATGCGCGACGCCGTCATAGACGAGATGCGGGAGAATCTGGAAGTCATGCGGGAAGCCGTCAGGGTCGGGCTTGAGGAGCACGTGGAAACGGTGTCCCATCTGTCCGGCGGAGAGGCGAGAAGGCTGTTCCTGTACGCAAAATACGATCCGTTCTCCGGCGGCAATACCTGCCGCGCGGCAGCGAGCGCGATGGCGGTCTGCGAAGTCAATTCCTCCATGGGACGCATCGTCGCGGCGCCGACGGCCGGTGCAAGCGGCATACTGCCCGGCGTTCTGATCGAATGCGGCATGGAGCGCAGCTGGACCGACGAGCAGCTCATTCAGGGGCTGTTTACCGCGGGCGCGATCGGACTGCTGTTTGCGCAGGACGCGACGATTTCCGGCGCGGACGGCGGCTGTCAGGCGGAGACCGGCGTTGCGAGCGCCATGGCGGCGGCAGCGATCGTGGAGCTGTCCGGCGGTACGCCCGAACAGGCGTTGGATGCGGCGGCGATCACGATCAAGAACATTATGGGGCTTGTGTGCGATCCTGTCGCGGGTCTTGTCGAATGCCCCTGTATCAAGCGAAACGCGCTCGGCGCGGCGAACGCGCTTTTGTGCGCGGACATGGTGCTGTGCGGCATCACGAGTCTGATCCCGTTCGACGAAGTCGTTTCGGCCATGCTGCAGGTCGGAAGAGATATCCGCCGCGAATACCGTGAGACGGCGAAAGGCGGTCTTGCAACGACGCCGACCGGCAAGGCGGTCGCTGAAAAGGTCCGGCGTTTTCAATCCTATTCCGGCGAATATTGAGAAGTATAGACAGAAAAAGCACATGGAGCGATCCGTGTGCTTTTTGCGTTATGGATGGGATCAGAGACCGAGCATCGGCAGCACGACCGTTTCGATGCGCTTTGCGATCTCGTCAATGGGGAGAAGAACGCCGTTTTCCGAACAGAGGATCAACTTTACATTCGGGATGCGCTGCGCGTATTCCGCATACTTTTTGCGCGCACGGGTCTGGATCGAGTCGATGCTTTCATAAACGTCGCGCGCATTGCCGATGTAATCACGAAAGCCTTTTTTGTCCACATTTTCGGCGGCGCTTTCGGTGTCCATATCCAGAACGAGATGCAGGTCCGGCACGGGGATACCGAAGTGCTCGTGTTCAAGCGCGAGGCAGAAATCAAGGATGTCCGGCTTGTCGAGGTCAATGTCGCGAATGCTTTGATAGACTGCGTTACTGAGCACGTAGCGGTTGATCAACAGTACGTCTGCGTCGGAATAATCAAAGTGTTTGAACGCTTCAAACCGATCGAGCGCAAACCACAGCGCCATGCTTTTGCCGTCGACCGTGTTTGCGGCGATCCCGTCCTTCGCGGACAGGTAACGTCCCACCATTTCCCCGAAAAACGTGTCGTACATGGGGAAAGAGATCTCCTTCACCTTCAGCCCGCGGCTTTTCAGCGTATCGGAAAGCTGCGCCATCTGCACGCTTTTGCCGGTGCCGTCGATGCCTTCGAATGCGATGATCTTTGTCATATGATTCCTCCCGGGTGCACGGTTGTACGGAATTGTGCCCGTCGATTTCTGTTTTGTATTATAGCATATCCGACAGCATGGGGCAAGATGATTCTGCAAGATCGGATCGAAACGGCGTGAACGGTTCCGCGTCCTGCCGGAACGGATCGTATCGGAACGACGGAATAGGACAGGCGGAGGACATCGACCGCTGCACAAACACGGGTATGATCCCGTATGATGCGGGTATGCGGAAAAAGAACGATGTAACGGAAAACCGGACGGAAACGCTGATCGGAACGGCTGTGGTGGTCGGCGGTTTCCTGCTTGCGCTTCTGCTTTCGCGCGTCAGGATCCACGGACTGCATGCGCCGCTGGCGCTCGGACTGCTGCTCGGCAGTCAGCTTGCGGGCTTTGAACCGGCAGCGATCGTCGGCGGGATTATCCTCGGCGCGTTTTCGGAACCGAGACCGTATTGGCAAGGCGTTTCCGCTGCACTGCTGTATTGGGGGATCACGCGGATCGTGCTGCTGGTCAAAAAGAAATGCCGCCCGACGATCCGTTTTCTGATCTTCGTATGCTGCATGATTGCGACGCTGCCGATCTCGGCAATCTACGGAACAGAAGAACTCCTGTACGGCCTGGTCTCCCTGTCCGTTTCCATGCTGTCGTCCATGTGCTTTCGCCGCATCGCGCTGACGGTCAAGACGATCGACCGTGCGCGCCTGATCACGGATGTTGAGCAGATCGCGATCGCGCTCGGCGTCGGTGCGCTGCTGCTTTCCGTGGCGGACACGGCGTTTCTCGGCTGGTCGCTTCCGGTTTCGATGCTCCTGCTCTTTACGATGGTTGCCGTTTCGGTCCGCAGCGTCGCCGGCGCGGCGGCGGGGATCCTCTGGTCGGTCATGGTTGCGCTGTACACCGGCTGTGATCCGATACTGATCGGAAGCGTTGCGCTCGGCGCACTGACGGCTTCGGTGCTGCAGGAGAAGGGGAAACCGCTCATCATTTGCGCGTTTGCGCTGTCCGCGCTGCTGTTTCGCGGCGTCGCGTCAAAGGACCCGTATATGACGGGAATTCCGAATCTGCTGTGCAGCGCTTTGTTCTTTGTTTTGATCCCGAAAAGCTGGATCGCATCCATACGGAATCGTGTCGATCTGCGTCTCTATACGGAGCAGACGGCGGCCGAAAACGTAAAACGAACGGAGCACCGCGTCTCGCGGGAACTGGAACGGATGGGAAAGCTGCTCGGCGGTTTTTCCGGGATGTTTCACACCAAGCCGGAAGAAGACGACGTCATCGATCGATGGACCGTGCAGGGCGCGCTGACGGTCTGTCACGGATGCGAGGTGCGGCGGCTCTGCTGGAAGGACCCGGATCTGATGCGGGAGGCGATTACGGAGCTTGCCGAAGAAGCGGCGAAGGGACGCCGTGTTGAGCCGATCGATCCGATCGACGGGAATTGCAGGCATTTTTCCGATCTCTGCGCGTCCGTTCTGCTTTCCTATCAGCAAGCAGTAAACAGAAACGCGCTGGATAAAAAAGCGTGCAGGCAGACCGGCATTGCCGAACGGCAGCTTTCCGGCGCAGGCGCGGCGCTTTGTTCGTATGCGCGACAGATGCGAAGCCGTTCCCGAAGCATGTCGTTTGCCGACCGAAGGATACGCGAACGACTTACGCAGGCGGGATATGACGTCGACGCGCTGGATGTTTACGAAACGGACGGTTCGGAAATGATCTCCGTAAGCATCCGGCGTCCGATCAGGACACGGCATGCGGCGATCCAATGGGAGATCGAGCAGTCCTGCGGATATCGGCTTCGCTGTATCCGTGCCGCGCAGAACGAAACCGGCACGACGTTTGTTTATGAGCAGGACGCCGAACTGCATGCGGCGATGCAGGTATGCAGAACGAATTCGGGCCGGGCGGTCAGCGGCGATGCGACGGGCGAATGCCGCATCCCGGGCGGATACGTCTGCTTTGCGCTGTCGGACGGAATGGGCAGGGGACGGCAGGCGCGGAACGAAAGCGAAGCGGCGATCCGTCTGCTGTTCCGGCTGTACAATGCCGGCGTGCAGAGGGAACTGGTCTATGAAAACGTGAATCGCATGCTGCTTGCGCAAAACGAATCGGAGACGTACGCAACGCTTGACGCAGTTTCGATCGACCTGAATACCGGGGAAGCAGAGCTGTTGAAATACGGCGCGCCGCCGAGCTTTCTCCTCAGGGAAGGGGAGATCAGCACGATCACGGGAGAAGCGCTGCCGTGCGGGATCCTTGCGGAAGCGAAGCCGAGCGTGATCCGTCTGAAACTGAGGCGCAACGACCGCATCGTGCTGTGCTCGGACGGCGTTCAGGACGTATTGCCGGAGGGCGTGGAGAAAGCAATCCGCATATCAGACGGGGAGACTCGGCACACCGGGGAAGCGCTTCTGAAGCTTGCCGAGGAACGCGGCGGCTCGGACGATATGACCGTGATGGTGATCAGCGTCGCATGAAGATTACAATCGAACTGTTCCTTCTCGACAACACGCTGATGAATTGCTGCGTGTATCTGATCGCGGCAGCATGGATGGGCGTGCGGATCCGTATCCTGCCGACCGTCGCCGTTTCACTGTTCGGCGCGGTCTATGCGCTGGTTTCTCTGTTTTATCGGACGGCGCTCAATGAACCGCCGCTTAAGATCACGTGCTTCCTTGCGGCGTCGCTTCTGCTGTTCAGACGCGCAGGCGCATGGAGATCGCTGCCGTTTCTGCTACTGTCCGCGGCGCTGACGGGCGGGACCGCCATGTTCTTGACTCTGTTGTTCGGAGGGAGCGTCTATGCGGACGGAACGCTCATCGGGACGGTTCCGATCCGTGCGGCGCTGTTTTCCGCGTTTGCGGCGCTGTGCCTGCCGCGGATCGTCCGGACGATCCTGCGTACGCGCCGGAACCTTTCGATGCATACGGAGATCGTTATACGTCTCTCTTCGCATACGGTTCGGCTGGACGCATTGATCGACAGCGGGAATCTGCTGAAGGAACCGATCACAGGACTTCCGGTCGTCCTGATCGACCGTGCGGTCGACCGTCCGCTTCTTCCGGTACCGTTTATGAAGCTGTCCGGCAGCGGCATTCTGTACGGGGAGCGTCCGCGATCGGTCACGCTGCGCGCGTTCGGAAACGCAGCGGTCGACTGCATCTGCGTACAGTCGCCGGAACCGATCGGAAAGGCGCAGGCGATTGTGCCGGAATGTCTTTTACCGTATGATTGGAGGATCAAAAATGATCGCATGGCTTTCTCGTATCTGGGCTCGCCTGCTCGTGCGTCTGCGCGTTGGCAGACGCGATATCTTATGGTACATTCATGCAAACGAAGGGCTCCCGCCGCCGCTCGACCCGGAGGAGGAAGCGCGCTGCATCGCGCTTGCAGCGACCGATAAGGAAGCAAAGGACAAACTGATCGTCCATAATCTTCGTCTCGTCGTTTATCTCGCGCGGAAGTTCGAGAACACCGGCGTACAGACGGAGGATCTGATCAGCATCGGAACGATCGGATTGATCAAGGCGGTCGAGACGTTCAAGGCGGAGAAGAAGATCAAGCTCGCGACGTATGCGTCGCGCTGCATCGAAAACGAGATTCTGATGCACCTGAGACGCACGACGAAGCTGAAGCTGGAGGTGAGCTTTGACGAACCGCTGAACGTGGACTGGGACGGAAACGAACTGCTTCTTTCGGACGTTCTGGGAACCGATCCAGACGTGGTCAGCCGCGACATGGAGGATGAAGTCGAGCACGAACTCCTTCAAAAAGCGCTCGAAAAGCTGACGGATCGCGAACGGGATATCATCGACATGCGCTTCGGACTCAAAAACGGGCAGGTACGCACGCAGAAGCAGGTCGCAGATGCAATGGGCATTTCGCAAAGCTATATCAGCCGGCTTGAAAAACGGATCATGAAGCGGCTGAAACGCGAGATCGTACGGATGCAGTCATAGCCGCACGTACTTTTCGAGCTGCCTGAGCGCGCTCTTTTCGAGCCGGGAGACCTGCGCCTGTGAAATGCCGATCTCCTTTGAAACTTCGACCTGCGTTTTACACGCAAAATACCGGAGATTCAGGATCTTTCGGTCGCGTTCGCCGAGATGCGAGATGCCTTCTTTGAGTGCGATCGCATCGATCCGCTTTTCTTCGCTGTCCTTCGGATCGCAGATCTGATCAAGCACGCACAGTGTGTCGTCGTCGGCGTTGAATACGGGGTCATAGAGGGAGACGGGATCGGAGATCGCGTCGAGCGCAAAGACGACTTCCGATTCCTTGACACCGAGATCCTTCGCGATCTCGCCGACGGTCGGCTCGCGTGAGAGCGTTTCGGTCAGCCGAAGCTTTGCCTGCATGGCGCGATACGCCATATCGCGCATGGAGCGCGGCACGCGCACGGCGCTGTAATCGCGCAGATGCCGGCGGATCTCACCCGCGATCATCGGGACCGCATAGGTCGAAAACCGCACGTTCTGCGAAAGATCGAAGCCATCTACGGACTTGATCAGCCCGATACAGCCGACCTGAAACAGATCGTCCGCGAGCTCGCTGCGGCCTGCAAACCTCTGTACGACCGACAGGACGAGCCGCAGATTGGAATAGATGAACCGCTCGCGCGCTTCGGCGTCTCCGGATTTCGCGCGCTCCAAAAGAGCGCGCATCTCTTCCTCTTTCAGACGCGGCAGCCGCGACGTGTCGAGATTTGTGATCTCCACTTTCTGCAAAGAAAACCACCTCCGAACCATAGTCTGTCCCGGACGGCGTTCGTTCAAACGGGACGAAGCCGATTTGACAGACTTTTCCAATCGTGGTACGATATAAAAAAGTTCATTCGGAGGAAGCATTGTGAGGCATTTTCGGGTAGTTTTAGTCTGGACGATGACGCTGCTGTTTCTGATCGGCTGCGGCGGGAAGAAAGCGGCGCAGCCGACAGAAAGCGCTCCGCCGACGAACGATGCGGAGGATACCGTCATCATCTTCTCGGAGTCGCCGGAGGAAACGATCCGAACCGCAACCGTGCCGCCGACGCCGCAGGCGACTGCGGAGCCGACCGCAGAGCCGACGGAGGAACCGACGCCGGCACCGGAGCGATACGCGGCGGAGGAAGGCGTTTACACGATCGCATGGATGAGCGATCCGCAGCACTATTCCAAAAAGTTTCCGGAGACCTACTACGCGATGACGTCGTTTCTGCGTGATCATCGCGACGAAATGCATCTTGCCTACATCATCAATACCGGCGATCTCGTGCACAACACCGATTTGGAATCCGAATGGGACGTTGCGGACAAAGCGCAGGCGATGATCGACGAGATCCCGAACGGCGTGCTTGCAGGCAACCATGACATACTCGAACCGATCGGATACAAGACGTTCTGCGAACGTTTCGGGGAAAAGCGGTATCAGGACAAGCCGTGGTACGGCGGCAGCTTTGAGAACAACCGCGGGCATTACGATCTTCTCACGATCGGCGAAACGGAGTATCTGTTCGTGTATATGGGATTCGGTCCGACGAAAAAAGCGATCCAATGGGTTTCGGACGTATTCAAACAGTATCCGGAGCGTATCGGCGTGCTGTGTCTGCACGATTACTATACCAAACAGCTGGATTTATCCGAGGACGGTAAAAAATGGTATGATAAAGTGGTAAAAAAGTCGCCGAATCTCTACATGGTCCTGTGCGGGCACAAGTACGGCGCGTACTGCTTCCCGGAATCGTTCGACGATGACAAAGACGGCAGGGAAGACCGGACCGTGTACCAGATGCTGTTCAATTATCAGGCGTCGCTGGAGGACGGCGGGGGAGGGTATCTCCGACTGATGCAGATCGATGAATCGGCCGGAACGATGTACAATCTGACGTATTCGCCGCTGTTGGAGGATTTCAACCGATTTGACGACCCGGACAACCGGGAGGACTATTATCCGTTCGATGAGCAGAACGAGGAGTTTACGCTCCCGCTGCCGTGGAAGATCGAATACTGAGCGTAAGCGTAAAAAGAAGCGGAACGAACCGCTTCTTTTTGTATGCCTTGAAATATAAATGCGAACGATGCTCATGCCGCCGCGCGACGATGTGAAAGACACGCGGGGGATCAGCGACGCCGATCAAAATAAGCTGCAGAGCAGGGAAGCCAGTTTCCGATAAAAGACATGCGACCGAAGATGCGAAGCACGCTCGATCCGACGATACAATTTCTTCATTTCCAGGTTACTCATCACAAATACGCTCCTTTCTTGTATCTGACTTAGAGTATAAGGGAGAATTATGTCAGAATTGTCGAAAGTTTATGAAGGAAACGCCAAAAAAGAGCGATAAAAATGTGAATAAGGCTTGAACTAAATATGAACAAGGTGTAAAGTATAATGGGATAATATATGTCAAAAGCAGCGTGCACCAATAATACTGTATGATATTATCAATATATCGATCATTTTTACTAAATTATGAGAACGATGATAAAACTGTCGGCAACAAAACAGGAGGCGGGTCGCCTCCTGTTCATATGAACGATGATTGTATGGAAATTGCCGGCGGACTGACAGGATCCGGGGACGGAACTGTATGAAAGCCGCTGCGGATTACAATCGGAAGGAAGGGTTATTTCGTGTCGAGCATGGCGAGAATCGCCTTACATTCGGACAGCGTCAGGTAGTTCGGCGCCGACTGTCCCGCGCGGTTTGCCTGAAGGATCTGGACGGAATGTGTGCCGTTCGTATAAACGATCTCGCCGCCCTTGGAAGAGGTGTAGAAGGTTTCTCCGTTTTCCGTTTGCGCACGGTAGGTCCCGGCGAGTCCGTTGACCAATGCTCCTTTGTCGTTCGGCCGGATCAGGATCTCCAGATTACAGGCGTCGGTGCGGTATTGCGCGTTCCATTCTTCGTCGCATAATTTGATCCCCGATCCGGGCGAGGCCGGCGTTTCGATCAGCGCGATCGCATCGTCCATCGAAAGAACGCTTTCGATATAGAAGCTGTCGGACTCGCGTCCGATATAGTAACGGAAGCTGCCGGTATAGCACTCATAATACGTATTGACCGCTTTGCCGTCATCATCGATCTTTTTCGTTTCGCAAAGCGCGTAAACGATGCCGTTTACCGTGCGGGATTCCTTCACACGCTTGGACATGCCGGTTTCCTTGACGTTGCGCGTCGCTTTGAGGCAGAACGGTTCGCCCTTCGCCTGATACGTCGCGATGTAGCTCAGGGAACTGTAATTCACCGGATAGCGCGTGCTGAGCGTCCAGACGTCAGAACGTTCAAGCGCGCGGTCGCCGCTGCCGGTTTTGCCGCAGGCGATCAAAAGGACGGAAAAGAGCAACAGGAACGCTGCCCGAAAGATGGTATGCTTCATGGAGCTTATTCTCCCGTGATATGATTTCATATCATACCATAACGAACCGGAATTGTCACGAAAAATAGTATCGCTTTTGTACCGGGCAAAAGATATATCGAAAAAAATGAAAATAATGCTTGACAGAATAGGTACCTTTGCCTATAATAGAAAAGGTCCGCCAAAGTAGCTCAGTCGGTAGAGCGACGCACTCGTAATGCGTAGGTCAGGGGTCCGAGTCCCCTCTTTGGCTCCAATGTCGAGGCGTAGCGCAGTTTGGTAGCGCGTTTGGTTCGGGACCAAAAGGCCGCTGGTTCAAATCCAGTCGCCTCGACCAGCAAAAACCCCGGAGGTTTCCGGGGTTTTTCATTTAGGAACGGGAATGAGAAGCAGGATTAAATGATGGTTCGATTTGCACAAGAGAACGAGCTGGAGCGCGTGAACACGCTCAGAAAACAGGTAAACGATCTGCATGTAAAAGGAAGACCGGATATCTTTAAGCCCGGGTTTTCCCGCGACCTTGCGGAACATATTTATTCCGTTTGGAACGATCCGGAGCAGAAGATCGTCGTGTGCGAGCGGGACGGCGTGATCTGCGGCTTCGCGGTGCTGCATCATATCCGCAAGCCTCAAAACCCGTTTATGTTTGAACGGGACTATCTCGATATCGATGAGTTCTGCGCGGACGAGGCATGCCGAAGGACGGGCGTCGGAACGGAGATGATCGCGTTCATCCGGTCATACGCAAAAACGCAGGGCTTCGACCGGATCGAACTCAACATGTGGGAATTCAACGGCGACGCGCTTGCATTCTACGAGGCGGTCGGCTTTACGACGTATCGAAGATATCTGGAGATGCGGATATAAAAAAACAGCGGCGGTTTGGTTCAAAAACTGCCGCTGTCGTTTGTTACGGGGTGGCTTCGCCGGCGTCGTAATCGATCAGGTAGACGATATCCGACATATCGCGGGCGCCTGCTTCGTCGCTGGGCTTGCTGTAGATGCCGCCGTTCCAATAAAGGGATGCGGATCCGCCGCCGTCAAGATTGAACGCTGCCGTACAGCCGAGCATCTCCATCAGCTTTGAGAGCTCGTCAAGCGTCAGCCCGCGAGAATGCTTCTGACGCCCGTCGACCGTTACAAAACAGTAATGCCCCGGTTCGTAATACCCGATCGCACAGCGCGGATTGAGCGGTTTGATCTTTGAGTTGGAGAACTTTTCAATCGCGTGCCCATCTTCGTCGAGCAGGGCGGGACCGAATTCCCATGCCTGCCAGACTTCCTTGCTCGGTCCGTTTTTCTTATATGCTTCCACGGTCATCGGTTCCATCGTGCCGTCCGTATACAGAAAACAGACTTCCCAGTTATCATACGCCTTTTCGTCGTAAACTACGCCGTTGCGGATCACGAGCTGGCGCGTATGTGCATTGAACATGTCGCCCGAAATCGCGAGAAGCGCACCTTCACGCGCGGCGATTCTGGCAACGGAGTCGCGGCTGCTGGACTTGAAATTCTTTGCCGCGGCCGTGCGCAGGCATTGGATATCACGCAGATAAATATCCGTGACGTAATAGGTAAGAGGATGGTTGAACAACTCGTCGTCTTTGATCGTGGAGACGGTAAAATGCAGATTTTCTCCGGCATATTCCGTTTCGGTGACGAACTGTTCTTCCCGCGGGACGAATCCGCCGATGCTCCACCCGATCAGACCTTCCGGCTCCGGCGTGGGAGACGGCGTAGGCGTCGGTGTAGGCGTGGGCGTGGGCGTCGGCTCGGGAGTCGGCGTAAGCGGCACGGGTGTATCGGTCGGGACCGGAGAAATGTAGACCAGTTCATCCTCGCCGATGATCTCCGGCGTTGCGGGAGCCGGGGACGAAGGCGTTTCGGCAGCGTTCTGCCCGCCGCAGGCGCACAGTAACAGCGCGGCAAGAAGCATGATGATCAAGATCGACCGTTTCATTTCGACAGACCTGCCTTTCCGCAATAGAATCCGGATTCCTGATACGGCTCGTACGCAACGTACACGATATCCGCGATGTCGCGTCCGCCGCCGCTCGGCTCATTGAGCACGTCGTTGTTGTAGTAAAAGTGTGCCGACGCGCCGCCGTCCAGATTATATGCCTGCTTGCAGCCCAATGACTGCATCAGACGCGCGAGCTCGGACAGCGTGACACCGCGGGATTTCGTTTGCCTTCCGTCAACGACAACGAAACAGTAGTGTCCCGGTTCGTAATAACCGATGCAGCTTCGCGGGTTTGCCGGCGTGATGGTGACGCCGGGAAAATTTGAAATGGGATTTCCTTTGCTGTTGAAGAGCGCAGGACCGAACTGCCATGCCTGCCACGGGTCTTTCTCCATGATTTTCGAAAGACTCGCCGACGTGCCCTTTACGATCTCCATCTCACCGCTTTTCAGCAGCAGGCAGATATCGTTGCTGTAGATCTTTTTCTGATACAATTCTCCGTTTCGAATGACGAGCGCCGGGACGAAGTCGCCGGAGATCGCAACCAAAGCGTTCTCACGCGCCGCCGTTTCTTCGATCGGTCCGCGCCCTGCTCTGCTGAAATTGCCGCTGTTACAGCCGGTCCGGATCTGCGTGACGTCGGAAACGCGGATATCGGCGACGTAGTAGACCAGACTTTTCCTGAATATCTTCGAATCTTCGACCGTCCGTACGGTAACGGATATACCGGGACTCCGGTAGGTATCGTTGACAAAGAGAACACCGTCCGACCAGTAAGGAGATTCAACGTCGGCAAGCTCGGCGTCCAGTTCGTTGTCGGCGGGGATCGGTTCGACCGTAGGCGCGGGGGAGGGCGTTGCCGTCGCTGCAGCGAGAGGGATCGCTTTATCGGCGGGAGATTTCGTTGCAACCGCGATCTGCGTATATGTTCCGTCGACGCGGCTCTTCAGAGAGAGCGCGTATCCTGTTACGATCGCCAGTGCGATCACGACTGCGATCAATAGGATCGCGGGGATTGTGTTTTTCCGAGAAATCTTTATCATAAACAAAGCATATGCAGGTCAAGCGCGGCAGATACGGCGTCAGAGCGCAGAAACTCCGGAAGAATGCCGAGCGCTTCCAATAAAACTTTTATTCCGATCAGGATCAATACGGCGCCGCCGAAAATGGTCGCCGCGCGATGGTATTTGAGACCGAACCGGTTTCCTATCCACACGCCGATCAGCGAAAGCACGAAGGTCGTGACGCCGATCACGGAAACGGCAAGGAAGATGCTTGTTCCGCCATGGAACCAAACGACGCCCTCCTGCATCGAAAACGAAACGCCGACCGCAAATGCGTCGATGCTGGTCGCGACAGCAAGAACGAACAGCCGCCCGATCGTACCGGCGTCCGAGGGCGCTTCTTCCTTATCCCGAATGCCCTCGATCAGCATTTTGCCGCCGATGATCAGCAGAAGCGCGGCCGCGATCCACGGACCGATCGTAACGGCGGAGGCGAAGGTCGAACCGAGCGAAAAGCCGAGCAGCGGCATCAGGGCCTGGAACCCGCCGAAAAACAGCGCGATCAGCGCAGCGCGGCGAAGATCCAGCTTTTTCATGGAAACGCCCTGACACATGGAAACGGCAAACGCATCCATCGAAAGTCCGACGCCGATCAACAGAATATCTGTAAAGCTCATAAGTGCCTCCCAAATAATCTTACACAGTATAGCAAAGAATAGACAAAATGGCAATCATTTCGATATTATTTCATTCTAACTTTACAATTATAACACATCATTTGCGCTTTACACGGGTTTCGAACTGCGGTATACTGAACTAAAGAAAGGAAACGGGTATGAAACGGGTATTGGGCAGCATCCGCCGCGCGGATGAAAAATTCCACATGATCGAGGACGGGGACAGGATATGCATCGGCGTGTCGGGCGGAAAGGATTCCCTGCTGCTGATGCAGGCGATGAAGCTGTATCAGCGCTTTTCTTATACGAAGTTTGACGTGATCGCAGTTATGCTCGATCTCGGTCTCAAATATCAGAACACCGCGCCGATCCGTGCATATGCGGAGCGGGTCGGCATTCCCTTTGAGGTGATACCGACCGAAATCGGTAAAGTCGTCTTTGAATACCGTGCAGAGCGTTCCCCGTGTGCGCTGTGCGCGAAACTTCGCCGCGGCGCGCTGAATACCGCGGCAAGGCAGCGCGGGTGCAACAAAGTCGCGCTCGGACACAACCGCGAGGACGTTCTGGAAACGTTTCTGATGTCGATGCTGTACGAGGGACGTATGAACACGTTCGCACCGGTCACGTATCTCAACAGAAGCGACATTACGGTGATCCGACCCATGATCTACGTACCGGAGAAATACTGTCTTGCGGTCGCAAAGCAGCTGCAGCTTCCGGTCCTGCCGGCGAACTGTGAGATCGCGGGCAAGACGAAACGAGAGGAAGCGAAGAATCTGATCAAATACCTTTGCACGATCGTGCCGGACGCGGACATCAAAATGATGCACGCGATCACGAACACGGACAAATACGGACTATGGGACCGTATGCGGCTGAAACCCGCCGCCAAAGAAAGCGGCGAAGCGGAAGACTGATCAGTACAGTTCCCGTATCCTGTCCGGCATCTCCGAAAGAAGCGTTTCGCGAAGACGGTCACGGTTTTCGGGATCGATCCGGTATACGTCCGCCCGCGGATGCGAACGAACGGCGTCAAGGAACGGCGTTTCTTTATCGCGTACCGCCGCGATCACAAGCGGCGCAGCATCGAGCACTTTCAGCACGGCTTCCGTGAACCGCGGCGCGCAGCTTTCCAAAAAGCCAAGCTCGTCAAAAACGACGACGCCGTTCTTCGGAAACGCCGCAGATGCGGCAAACCGGTCGAATGCCTCCGGGAACGCAATGCTGTTTCCCTGACGGCACAGACCGATGCGGTTTTCGATGCCGTAACGCTTCGGCGTACCGTAGGAATGGATATAGACCGGACAGAAACCGTCCGGCTGCGGGGCTTCTTTTTTCGTTATGACGCCGGTTATCGGCGCAGGAATCATTTCAAGCAGCGCGCGGATCAGCGTGGATTTGCCGACGCCGTTGCGTCCGACGATCAGAATATGGCGCATGGGACCTCCGTTCGATTTGGATATAAAAAACTGCCGATGACGGCAGTTTCAGGGGTCGCGAATGAATTCGATCAGAACGGTCTGCGGGATCGCATCCGGATCGGAATCGACCCGAACGGTAAACCGTCCGATATGCTTTGAATAGGGCTCGCCGCTTTTCACGACTTTTTTACATTGACCGACGATCACGTCGCTGTCGGAGACCGTGCGTTTGAGGACCGGCATGATGAGGTCAAGAAGGTCGCGCATCGCATGAAGCGTCCGCTTATTCTCCGCGATCAGAGATACGGAGATTTCGTTTTCCTCCTCCGGATCCGCGCAGAGCAGAGTTTCGAAGGACAACTGCGTGATCCCGCTGTCGTCGGACAGCATGCGCATTATAAACGCCGTGCCGTCATCGGACACGATATCGTAGTGATCGCGCTGATACGTGAGGGTAAACGAAGAGCCGTCGATCGCGTCGAGAACGCTTTTGCCGCGTATCGACGGATCGTCTGTCGGGACGGGAGAGGGCGTGGCCTCGGCGAAGGAGGGGACGGCCTTATCCTGTTTTTTGCCGTAGAGGATCGCCAGACCCAAAAACAGAAGCACAACGAGTCCGATACAGACGTACTCGATGATCCTGACGCGGTCGATCCGCGGAACGCCGCGCTTCTTTTTTGCTCTGTCAGTCGACATCGTGCAGGACCGTTTCCGGCTTTTGATCCAGAACGTGCGGGTTGCGGAAATACGTCTTGAAAAGCTTGAAGGACGAGGCAAGATAGAACCCGTCGCAGATGCGCTCGTCGCAGACGATGTTATAGTCGATATACTTAAGCTGTACCGGCGTGCCGTCCGCTTTGAAACTGGTCTTCTTATATTTTGCGCCGAACGAAAGGAAGACCGGGATATTGCCGAAATCGTACAGATGATGGAATACCGGCGGAATGCCCAGAGAGCCCATCGACGTGATGAACATCGAACCGTGGAACGGACTGACCTCGACGAGCGATTTCGGCATGAGACCGAAATAGTCGAGGACCTTCAGAAGCCAGATGGCATTCTTGAGGATCAGCCCGGGGATAAAATTGAAGATCTTCGCTGCATTGTCAAAGTTGCTGTCCGGGTTTACGTCACGGTTTTCGTCGATCAGCTTCTGGAGCTTTGCATACACGTCGTCCGCCGTGTCGGTCGGCGCAAAATGCACCTTCACGATGGTTTCTTCCGCTTCAAGCGTCATGTCGCGCTTGATGGTCAGGCACACGACGATATCCTCGTCATGCGAATAAACGCGCTGACCGGAGATGAACCGGTTGGCTGCAGGACGCTGCGAAATGACGCGCACGTACGCGGCAAGCAGCAGATGCATGAAACCGAAGCCCTTGAGCCCCTGATTTCTCTTCTTGCGGATGTAGTTCTCCGCTTCGGTGATCTCGATCGACTCGTGGAAATAGACGCTCGCGCCGGAACGGTTCGGCATGATGTAGGGCGAGACCTTCGACATCGGCTGAAGCGAACGCAGACGGTAGCCGTCCGAGCGGTCGCCGATGCGGCGCTTTCTTTTTTTCGGTATTTCCGCAGGAGCGGCAGCGGTTTCCTGTGTATTCCGCTGCATCTGTACTTTGTTGTCTTCCATGAAACAATCCCCCAAATAATCTTTTACTATTTTAGCAAAACCAGCTTTCCTTGGCAAGAGAAAAATGCGGTTGCAAAACCGGGTTTCGCCCGGTATAATAAGACGCATGAAAAGTATAAACGCTGACAATCCGGAAATCCTGGCGCCGGTCGGAGCAGAAGGCTCACTCGAAGCCGCGGTATACGCAGGCGCGGACGCGGTCTATTTCGGCGCGGGCGCATGCAACGCGCGGCGAAACGCAGGTCAGTTCACCGGTGAACGGCTTACGGAAGCGGTTCGTTTCTGTCATGCGCACGGCGTCGGCGTACATGTGACCGTCAATACGCTCGTGCGGGACGAGGAACGGCGGGACGTCGCCGACACGCTCACGGAGATCGCCGCGTCCGGCGCGGACGCTATCATCGTACAGGACCTGACGGTCATGCGTCTTGCAAAACAGATCTGCCCAAAGCTGCAGCTCCACGCATCCACGCAGATGGCGGTGCACAACGCCTCCGGTGTGAAAATGCTCGAGGATCTCGGATTTACCCGCGTCGTGCTTGCCCGGGAGCTTTCGATCGATGAGATCCGGAAGATCCGTTTTGAGACGCATGCGGAGCTGGAATGTTTCATTCACGGCGCGCTTTGCATGAGCGCGTCCGGCATCTGCTTTCTGTCCGCCATGCTCGGCGAGCGAAGCGGAAACCGCGGGATGTGCGCACAGCCGTGCCGCCTTCCATTCGTCTGCAACGGCGCGGACTATGCGCTTTCGCTGAAGGATATGTCGCATATTGCGCACTATGACGCATACAGGGAGATCGGCATTTCGTCGTTGAAGATCGAAGGCCGCCTGAAATCGCCGGAGTACGTCGCCGCGGCGGTCGACGCGGTGCGACGCGTGCGCGACGGAGAGCCGTATTCCGAACAGATCCTGAAGGACGTGTTTTCCCGCGGCGGCTTCACGGACGGGTATTACACAGGCAATCGCAACCATACCATGTTCGGCGTGCGCACGCAGGAAGACGCAAAGCGCGCGCAGCCCGTGCTTTCCGGGATCCGCGAGCTGTACCGCGGACCGCGAAACGACGTGCCGATCTCAATGGAGATCCGGGTCGAAAAAGATCAGCCGACGGCGCTCTCCGTCAGGGACAGAACGCATTCCGTCTCCGTCACGGGTGACGTGCCGGAGATTGCGCTCCGAACCGCGCTCAGCGAAGAATCGGTCCGAAAAAGTCTGTCCAAAACGGGCGGCACGCCGTTTTTTGCGGAGTCGATCAACTGCGAGATCGGCGAGGGACTGATGCTGCCGACGTCGGCGCTGAACGCGCTAAGAAGAAACGCGCTCGACGCGCTGTATGAAGCGCGCGCGGCTGCTCCTGCGCGATTGATCCGCGAGCCGGACCTGACGTTGAAAGGGCGCCCGAGAAACGCTTCGCCGAAGCTTTGCGTCCGCTTCGCGTCCTTCGGGCAGTTCACGGACGATCCTTCGATCGCGTGGTATTCGCTCCCGATCGACGCGCTTTCGGCGCATCCGGAATGCATCTCTATGCGTGCGGTCGGCGAGATCCCGATCCTGATCTATCCGGACGAGGAAGCGCGCGCTGCTGAGACGCTTCGCACGTTAAAAGAACGAGGGCTCGTCTACGCGCTTGCGGAGAACGTCGGTGCGATCCGCATGGCAAAGGAAGCGGGATTGATCCCGGTAGGCGGGTACGGCCTTAACGTGACCAACAGCGACGCGATCGATGCGTATCGCGATATGGGCGTTTGCGCGCAGTTTGTTTCGTTCGAACTGTCCGCGCCGAAGATGCGCGACCTTATCAGCGGGCTTCCGCTCGGCATGATCGTCGCGGGGAGACTGCCGCTGATGCAGCTTCGGTCCTGCCCCGCACGAACGGATAAGGGGTGCGGAAACTGCGACGGACGGCCGATCCTGACCGACCGCAAAGGCGTAACGTTTCCGATCGTCTGCCGTGAACGGCGCTATTCCGCGCTTCTGAACAGCGTTCCGCTGTATCTGTGCGACAAACAGCTTCCGCCGCTCGACTTTTACGCGGTCTATCTAACGATCGAAACCAAAGACGAGGCAGCGGCATTGATCCGTTCCGCGATCGCGGGCGATCCGCCGAACATGCCGCATACGACGGGACTCGCGTTCCGAAAACTCCTCTGAATACCGAACCACAAACGCCGTTCGACGGATCTCGCCGGACGGCGTTTTCATATCCGCGTCTATCCATGCATACAGTTGAAACCGGGAGGGACGAGCATGGAACACTGGAAACGACAATGGATGCCGCTGATGCCGAAAAACGTTGCGGAGGTACTGGAGCGGCTCGACGACGAAGCGCCGCTTCTGGAGATCCGGCTGCGCCGCGACGCGCCGCTCGAGCTTGTGTTCGACGGCTCGGACCGGATCGTGTACGGAAACAACGGCGCATCGATGATCACGTCGGACGACCTCATGGAACTGACGGCACGGCTCACGTCGTTCTCTGCTTTCGCGTGGGAGAATGAACGCAGGGACGGGTTTGTCACGGTCGGCGGCTGCCGTGTCGGGCTGTCCGGCAGAATGGTACGGGCAGAGGGCGGCGTGATCGGCTTTTCAACGGTTTCCGGCGTGTGCGTGCGCATCGTCCGTGAGGTAAAGGACTGCGCGAAGCCGCTGATTCCGTATCTGTCGGATCAGACGCGATTTTTCTCTACGCTTCTCATATCGCCGCCAGGATGCGGCAAAACGACGCTTTTAAGGGACCTCATACGCATCAATTCGGACGGACTGTACGGTGTGCAGCCGTCGCGCATCGGCGTTGCGGACGAACGGTTCGAACTGAGCGGTGACACGTCCGGCGCGATCGCGTTCGATCTCGGCATGCGGACGGACGTCATCTCGGGAATATCCAAGGCGCAGGCGATGGTGCGGATCGTATCGACGCTTTCTCCGAACATCCTCGCCATGGACGAATTGAACGACGCAAAAGACGCGGCGGCACTGCTCGACGCTCGGGGAAAGGGCGTCACGATCCTTGCGACGGCGCACGGCGGGTCGATCGAAGAACTGCGCCTGCGTCCTTCGATCCGGATGCTGCTGCGGGAACATGTATTCGGACGCATCGTGGTCCTGAGAGGCGTCGGACGATGCACGGCGATATTTGACGGCGACGGAGCGCAGATCGACGGCGCAGGCGTATGAAGACGGCAGGCGTTGCGCTGCTGTTCGGCCTGTGCTGCATGATAGGGTTCCGGCTCGGACGAAAAAAGACGGCGCGTCTCAGGACGATCCGATCGCTTCGAAGCGACTTGCAGCTGTTTTCCGAAAGGATCGGTTCGGGATGCGGAACGCTGAATGAACTGCAGGGAGAAATGAACGGCGCGCTCGGGGAGGTCTTAAAAGTATATCTCGAAATGCTGGAAGACGGGAGCGGGGAAGCGGACGCAGCGGAAAGAGCGATCGACGAACTTTCGGGCAGCGGAACGACGGAAGCGGGGATCCGTATGTTTCTCATCGGACTGCCGACCGCATCCCGAAATGATCTGATCCGGAGAACACATACGCTCGGCACGATGCTGGAACGGGCGGAGGAAGAAGCCGAAACAACGGCAAAGCAGGCGCGCGTGCTGCAAATCTCCGGCGTGCTGACCGGCGCGGGACTGGCAATTCTGTTGTTATAGGAGAGATATGGACGTCAATCTTCTTTTCAAGATCGCAGGCATCGGGATCCTGGTTACCGTGATCGTACAGCTTTTACGACAGAACGGCAGGGAGGAGCTCGCGACGGTGGCGGCGATCGCGGGACTGGTTCTTGCCACGATGCTCGTGATCTCGATGATCGCGTCGCTTCTGGAAACCGTACGGCAGACGTTTTCCCTATACTGAAATGGAGCGGCTTGTTTTGATCGCGCTGATCGGCTCCGTCACGGCGATCCAGATGCGTTCGGTGCGGCATGAGTATGCGATCCTGATCGGCGGAGCGACGGCGATCCTGCTGCTGATCGAAGGGATCGTGCGGTTTACCGGACTTTCGGGCGCGATCTCCGCCGCCTGCAATGAATACGGCATTCCCGCCGATATGCTCACGACAGTTTTGAAGATCCTCGGCATCGCATACCTGACGGATTTCGGCGTGAACATTGCAAAGGACGCGGGACAGGCGGCGATCGCAGGCGCGCTTGAAACCGGCGGAAGAATCCTGATCCTGTCCTGTGCATTGCCCGCTCTGATCGCGCTGCTCGAAACCGGCGCGTCCCTGATCCGGGAGGCCGTGCCATGAAGCGCGCGGCGATCGTTCTTCTCGTGCTGATCCTGCCGTTGCTGTTTGCGGAGAGCGACGAAACGCAAGACGCGATCGACGCGCTTGTCGGAACGATCGATCTTTCGGAATGGGACGCATGGTTCAGAAGCAACGGCGCGGAGGACGCCGTCCTTCCGTCCGGGATACTGCGGCGTCTAGTCGGGATGCAGACTGCGGACTCGGACAACACGGTCGGGATACTGCAAAAGCTGACGCCGTCGCTGAAACCCGTGCTCGCGAAAACGGCGCTGCTTGTGGGGCTTGCGGCGTTCGGCGCGGCGATCGGCGGGATCACGGACGCCGGCGCGATTGGAGAGACGGCGGGTACGGCGTTTCGGGTCTGCGTGTCCGTTACCGTCCTTGCGCTTTCACTCACGGAAATACGCGGCGCATTCACCGCGGTCAGGACTGTCGAACGTACCGGTGAAGTACTCCTGCCCGCGATCGTTGGGTATCTGACGTTCAGCGGATATACAAATACCGCGCTGATCGTGCCGGCGTCCTATGCGCTGCTGTCCAACGTTGTGCTTCGCGTGCTTGAAGGATTCGCTGCGCCGGCGGCGACCATCGGCGGCGTGCTGGTCGTGCTTGACGCAAACGGGACCGGTCGCTTGTCTTCCGTCGGAAGACTCCTGCAGCGCGCGGCAAAGTGGGCGCTTGGAACGGTGTGTTCCGTGTATCTGCTGATCACGGCGGTTCGTGCGAGCGCTGCCAAAAATGCAGATGGCTTGCTTTTGAAGACGACAAAGCTTGCCGCAGGCAGCATTCCGGCGATCGGTTCGCTTCTTTCGGAATCGGTCGATTCGGCATATCAATGCCTTCACTTCGTGAAGAACGTGTTGGGTCTTACGGGATGCATAGCGCTGCTGTCCGTCATCTGGAAACCGGTAATATCGGTCTTTCTGACAAGAAGCAGTTTCCGCGCCGCGGCGCTGCTTTCCGAACCGCTGTCGGGCAAACCTTATGCGGAGCTTTTGCGGGGCATGGGGGATACGCTGCACATTCTGATGCTTTGCGAGCTTGCGGCGATTGCGATGGCGCTGGCGGTATTCGCGCCTATGCTCGGAACGGGAGGATGATATGGAACGGATCGTTCGGGCGGTGCTGACGCTTTCCGCGTGCGGACTTACATTGACGCTCTGCGAGCAAGCCCTGCCGCGTTCCGGCGCGGGCAGGTCGTCGAAAGCGGCGATCGGTTTGCTGTTTCTCCGGTTGCTTGCGGAACAGATCGCAGGCATATTGCGGTAAAGGGAGGACTATAATGCACAAGAAGGACGGCGGGACGGCGGCTTCATGGTGGAAGGCGCAAATGAAAAAGAATCCCGCATTGGCCTGTCTTCTCTATGCAGCCGTCGGGCTTATCGCCGTCCTTTTCTATCTGATCGGCAGCGGGATCGGCTGCGATCGAAAGCAGCAGGAACCGGTTGTCCGAACGGAAACGGATACAAACCGGGTCGGAGAACGGGACGCGTTAGAACTGCGGCTGATCAACGTGCTGTCAAAGATCCGCGGCGCGGGCAGGGTGGATGTGCTCGTAACGTACGAGACGAACGGGGAGATCGTCACCGCAACCGTACGGCAGACCGATGAGGACGTAAGGAGCGCGGACGGTACGGGAGGAAGCGAGACCTCGCGCTCGGTGCGCGAGGTCACCGAGCCCGCGACGGTCGAGACCGGAAGCGGACATGCGCCGATCGTCCTGTATGAAAAAGAACCGGTGATCCGCGGCGTGATCGTCGTTGCGGAAGGTGCGTCGGATTTTTCGGTCCGGCAGAAGCTTGAGTCGGCGGTACGTGCGGCGACGGGGATCCCGGTCGAACGCATCGAAGTGTTTGAAATGTCCTGCGAAGGACCTTGATCCAATACCATGTTCAGGAGGGAAACAAATGAAACAACTCATGCAACGCTACGGGAAATGGCTGAACAAACGCGTACTGACGGCAGCGGGACTATGTCTGCTCCTTGCCGCCGCGGTCGTGACGAACGTCCTTGTCAACAAAAACAAGGCGACAACGAAGAAGACCGACGCTCAGAACGCACCGGAAGTCACGCAGGTTTCCGCACAGAGCGGCTCGCAGACAGACTTTTTCGCTGCGTATCGCGATGAACGCGATTCCGTACGTACACAGGAATTGGCGTATTTGGACGCGATCGTTGCGCAGGGTGCCGATACGGAAACGCTTTCCGATGCGCAAAAGCAGAAGCTGGAACTGGTCAACACCATGGAAACGGAGCTGACGGTCGAAAACCTTGTCCGTGCGAAGGGCTTTTCGGACGTGATCGTTTCGATCCATAAGGGCAACATCAGCGTCGTGGTCGACGCGGAATCTCTGAACGACGAGCAGGTAGCGCAGATCCTGGACATCGTCCTTCGCGAGACGGGAAAGAGTGCGGAGAACGTCAAGATCAGCACGGCGGTCTGACGGAGAATTCGCTTTGATGGGTTTACTTTTTGGAAGAAAGATGGTATACTACCTAAGAATATAGCAATTCACGAATTGGAGGAACCGAAATGAGCGAATATAAGGATATTACCATCGAATCCGAAGAGAACGACGGCAAAATCGTATTTGCAGAGGACGTTGTCGCGACGATCGCAACGCTTGCCGCCGCCGAAGTCGAAGGCGTTTACGGAATGAGCGGCACCGCGTTTGAAGGGATCGGCGAAAAGCTCGGCAAAAAGAACTATACGAAGGGCATCAAGGTTGAAGTCGGCGCGGTCGAATGTGCGGTCGACATGAGCATCATCGTTCGCTACGGCTTCCGTATTCAGGAGGTCTGCCGCAATGTGCAGGCCGCAGTCAAAAACGCGATCGAGACGATGACGGGACTCAAGGTCGTTCAGGTCAATATCGCGGTCAATTCCATCGTATTCACGAAGGAAGTGCCCGTCGAACAGCCGAAGCCCGAAGCTCGCGTCAAATGATCGGGTTGCCGGAGTCATCTTCGGCGCTGCGGTGCGGACAAGCATGAAGAAGGAGAGAATTGCATGAAACGAGCGGTCGGGATCCTTTCCGGAATTCTGGCGTTTACGGCTGCTGCGTTTGGCATCTTTCTGCTTCTGACGGCGATCGGATGGCCGATCACAACGGAAGGATTGCAGACGATGATCGCAGGATCGCGTCGGATGCCGGCAGTACTGCTTCTGATCCTCATTGCGCTCGCCTGCATCGCGGTCGGCGTCATTGTATTATACGGAATGATCTGGAATCAACGAAATCGCAGGACGGCTGCTCTGCTGGAAAAAAATGCGCTCGGCGAAACGGCGGTGTCGTTTGCGGCACTTTCGCAGATCGTCGACCGCACGATGAAAAACAGAAAAGATGTCAAAAGCTCTAAAACAAAAGTCTACGCGATCGGCAGCAGCATCCGGATCGAGGTTCGCGCCGTGACTTCTCCGACGGTGTCACTGCTGGAGCTGACGCATTCGCTGCAGGACGAGATCCATGCGGCGATCGTCGCGCTCTGCGGCGTGCCGATCGGGAGCATTGACGTTACGGTCGACCAGGCGGAGCTTCCGCCAAAACGAATCTGATCGAACAGGACGGAGGTTGGATCAAAACATGAAAGAGTTTATTCAGGAACACAAATGGGCAGTGATCCTAAGCGTTCTTGCCCTGATCATCGTTTTGTTGATCTATTTGATCGGCTGGTGGACACTGCTCGTCGGCCTTCTGATTACTGTCGCGATCTTCTTCGGACGGATGATCGACAAGGGCGGGTTTGACGCAGTCAAAGACTTTTTCCGTAATCTGTTCAGAGGAAAACGCGCATGAGCCATACGTTGTCAAGAGAGATCGCAATGAAGCGTCTCTATGCCGAAACGGTCGGCGGCGTCGATACGATCGAGGACGCGCTGGAGCAGTCCGAACGCAGCACGCTTTCGGAGGAGGACGCGCTGTTTTCCGATCGCCTGTATGAAGGCGTCCGTGCGCATATGGAGGAGATCGACGCAGAGATTAGAACGCACGCCGCGGACTGGTCGATCGGACGGATTGCAAAGGTCGACCTTTCGATCCTTCGGATCGCTGTTTACGAGATCCTGTATGAACGATCCATTCCGGTCGGCGCGACCGTCAACGAGGCGGTCGAGCTCGCAAAGGAATTCGGCGGCGAGAAATCCGCGGGATTCATCAACGGCATTCTCGGCGCGGTGATCAAAGCGCATTGATCATGCAGGGATCGCTGAGCATCGGGATCGACACGAGCTGTTATACCACCTCGGTCGCATGTACGGATGGAAAGAGCATCGTCTTTTCAAAAGGGACGATGCTTTCCGTAGCTTTTGGAGATCGCGGGCTCAGACAATCCGAGGGACTGTTTCAGCACGTCCGGCAGCTGCCGCCGCTGCTTTGCGAACTTTTTTCCGCGATCAAACGGGATCGCATCTGCTGCGTTTCCGTAAGCGCAGCGCCGACCGCAAAGCCGGACAGTTATATGCCGGTGTTTCTGGCGGGGCTCGGACAGGCGGAGACGATCGCCGCGGCGCTCGGTGTGCCGCTGATCCGGACAGATCATCAAAGCGGACATATCCGCGCCGCTTTGTACGGAAACGAAGAATTGCTGGATCGCGAACGGTTCCTTGCCGTTCATATCAGCGGCGGAACAACCGATTTTTTGATGGTCGAGCCGCACCGCGACACGCCGTACCGGATCGAGACGATCGGATGCTCGAACGACCTGCACGCGGGGCAGTTCGTCGATCGCGTCGGCGTTGCGCTGGGACTAAGGTTTCCCGCGGGAAAACATCTCGAAGCGCTTGCAGAACAGGCGGAGCAGAAAAACGTCAAGCTCGCAAGCGCCGTGAAGGGGACGGAGTGCTCCTTCTCCGGCGCGGAATCCGCTGCGCAGCGGCTTTTGCATACCGTTCCGGACGCAGAGCTCGCGTATGGCGTTTACGACTGCCTTGCGCGGACGCTCGTGAAGCTGTTTGAAAACGCAAAGCAGACATACGGCGATCTGCCGGTTCTGGTATGCGGCGGCGTCGCATCGTCCGGTCTGCTTCGCATGATGCTGAAAAAACGGTTCAACGGAAAACTGCTTTTCGGGAAACCGGAATTGTCCTCCGACAACGCGGTCGGCGTCGCGTTGATCGGAGCGGATCGGAGTACGGCATGGAGCAGATAAAACCCGTTTTTACAGTGCATGAATTAACCGAATATGTGGACTTGATGCTCGGTTTTGATCCGAATCTCAAGGAACTCGCGGTGGAAGGCGAGCTGCAGGGCGTGAAGCGTCATCCCTCCGGGCATCTGTATTTTACGCTGAAGGACGAGCTTGCATCGGTCAACTGCGTGATGTTCCGGCAGAACGTACAGGGGCTTCGATTCATTCCGAAGGACGGACAGCACGTTCGCCTTGCGGGACGCGCGACGCTCTATCAGAAGGACGGGCGCTTTCAGCTGATGGCGACGGGTCTTGTCGCAAAGGGTGACGGTTCGCTGTATGCGGCGTTTGCTGCGTACAAGGAACAGCTCAGAACGCTCGGCTGGTTTGATGAATCGGGAAAGAAACCGATCCCGTTCCTGCCGAAAGCGGTCGGGCTTGTTACGAGCGCAAGCGGCGCGGCACGGTACGACGTGGAGACTGTGATTGGACGCAGATTTCCCGCGATGCCGGTCATCCTTTATCCCGCAGCGGTGCAGGGAACCGGCGCGGCGCAGGAGATCGCCGAAGCGATCCGCCGTGCGGACGCCGAAAAACGCTGCGATGTGCTGATTGTCGGACGCGGCGGAGGCAGCATGGAGGACCTTTGGCCGTTCAACGAACCGCCGGTCGCGGAAGCGATCCATGCCTGCTCGATCCCGGTCATCTCGGCAGTCGGACACGAAACGGATTTTTCGATCAGCGATTACGTGGCGGATCTGCGTGCACCGACGCCGTCTGCGGCGGCGGAGCTTGCTGTTCCCGAACGCGACGCGCTTTTGTTTACACTTGCTGCGCTCGGCAGACGCCTACAGAACGCACTGCAGAACGGGATCCGCGCCAAGCGCGATCGCGTGAAGCTTTTGTGGGGCGACGCAATGCGCATGCGGATGAGTCGCGCGCTGGAACAGAAACGGCAGGCGGCGGACGAGGCGCACGCGGCGATCGCGCAGCGGTGCGCGCACACGCTGGAGCAATGCAGGAATCGCCTGGAACGCGAAAAAGAACGGCTCTATGCCTATGACCCGCAGCGTACGCTGGAACGCGGATTTGCGCTTGTAACGGGAAATGACGGAGCGATCGTGACAAAACAGCGGCAGGTAAAGACGGGAAACGCGGTATCCATCCGGTTTGCGGACGGGTCCGTGCAGGCGGAGATCACCGGAAAGGAATCCATATGAAAGAACAAAGCTTTGAAGAAAAACAGGCGAGCCTGGAAGCGATCGTCGCGCAGCTCGAGACGGGCAACGTGCCTTTGGAGGAGATGATCTCTCTCTATGAAAAGGGTGAAGCGCTGTACCGCGACTGCATACAGACGCTCGACGCGTTTGAGGCTCGGATAAAGGATACAGAAAAGGAGAACGCCTGATGGATCGCGCGGAACGCATCGAAGTCGCCTTGCGTTCATACATGAAGCAGGACGGCTCCGCTCCGCTTCTGAACGAGAGCATGTCATACAGCCTTTTGGACGGCGGAAAACGCATCCGTCCGCAGATGATGCTGCTTGTGACCGCGATGCTCGGCGGAGACGAGGAACGTGCGCTTCCGTTTGCGTGCGCACTCGAAATGATCCACAGCTATTCGCTGATCCATGACGATCTTCCCGCGATGGACGACGACGCGATTCGCCGCGGCAAACCAAGCAATCATGTGCGCTTCGGAGAGGGCAACGCGATCCTTGCGGGCGACGGTCTGCTGACAAAGGCGGGACTTTTGCTGCTTTCGCAGACCGGATATGACGATGCAAAACGTGCGATCTTCGAAGGCGCATACGCCATGGTCAGCGGACAGAGCGACGATCTGAATCTGTCGGAACGCTCGGCCGAAGCGCTCGACCGCATCCATCTGAACAAGACCGGCGCACTGTTTCGCGCGGCGTGCGCTGCCGGCGCTTATCTTGCCGATCCCGGTCAGGCGGATGTGATGCGGGCGTTCGGAGACAGTCTGGGACTGCTGTTCCAGATGACAGACGACGTTCTGGACGAAGAAAAGGACCGTTCGGAGAATAAGCTGACCTACGTGACGTTTTACGGAATTGATGAAACGAAAAAACGGATCGAAGCCGAATACGATCGCGCAAAAGCGATCCTTGCGCCGTTTGCGGGAGAAGCGGCGGAAACGCTTCGAAACCTGATATCTGCATTACGGAGTCGAACATACTGATATGAGCTATCCGATCCTGGATACCGTCAACGGAATCAAAGACCTCAAAGCGCTGGATGAAAAGCAGCTTCCCGCGCTTTGCGACGAACTGCGCGCTTTTCTGGTCGAACATGTGTCCAAAACGGGAGGACACCTCGCTTCCAGCCTCGGCGCGGTCGATCTGATCGTGGCGATGCATTACGTTTTCGACAGCCCGAACGACAAACTGATCTTCGACGTCGGGCATCAGGCGTATGCACACAAGATCCTGACAGGCAGAAAGGACGCGTTCGACACGCTGCGGCAGGAGAACGGCATCTCGGGCTTCCCGAAGTTCTCCGAAAGCGAGCATGACGTGTTCAATACCGGTCACGCAAGCACGGCGATCTCCGCCGCGCTCGGAATGGCACGCGCCATGCGGCTGAACGGCGATCCGCATATGGCGGTCGCGCTCGTCGGAGACGGTGCTATGACGGGAGGGCTGTCCTTCGAAGCGCTCGACGACGCGGGGCAGGACAAGCTTCCGCTTCTTATCATCCTGAACGACAACCAGATGTCCATCTCGCAAAACGTCGGTGGGCTGAAGAATTCGCTGACGTCGATGCGTACGAACCGCACATACAACTCGTTCAAGCGCTCTTTGACCGGCGTGCTTGAAACAAGCCGCTTCGGGAAGTTTTTGAGCCGGCACATGGAGCACGCCAAAAACCGCGCGAAGCGTTTTCTCGCACCGAATCTTCCGTTCGAAGAGCTCGGGATACTGTATCTCGGACCCATCGACGGTCATGACGTACGCAAGGTCGTCAAATATCTGCGCCGCTGCAAGGAGCTGAAAAAGCCGATGATCCTGCACGCGATCACAACGAAGGGCAAGGGATATCCGTTCGCGGTCGAGAACCCCGAAAAGTTCCATGGCATCGCGCCGTTCGAGGTCATGACAGGCAAGGTCAGCCCGGAGCGGCAGAAGACGTGCTCTGAGATCTTCGGCGAAACGATGCTGCGTCTCGCGAAGGACAATGAAAAGCTGATCGCGATCACCGCTGCAATGCCGAGCGGGACAGGGCTTGCGAAGTTTGCCGAAACATATCCGAAACAGTTCTTTGACGTCGGGATCGCGGAAGCACATGCCGTCACGATGGCGGCGGGGCTTGCGCGCGGCGGGATGCGTCCGGTCGTCGCGCTGTATTCGTCGTTTTTGCAGCGCGGATTCGATTCCCTTCTGCATGACGTCTGTCTGCAGAATCTGCCGGTTGTGATCGCGGTCGACCGCGCCGGGCTCGTCGGGGCCGACGGCGAGACGCATCAGGGTATTTTCGATCCTGCGTTTCTCTCCGTGATGCCGAATCTCGTCGTGTATTCGCCGTCTTCGCAGAACGAGATGGTCGCCATGCTCGAGATGGCGGTGTCCAGAAAAGAGCCGAGCGTCGTCCGTTATCCGCGCGGGTCGCTGCCGGATGTTCCGATGAAAACGAATTTGGTTTTCGGACAGTGGGAGATCGCGGAACCGATGCAGAAGACGGTCATCGTCGCGCACGGCACGCTGCTGCCTCTTGCGCATTGGATCGCGAAAAAGAACGGAACGGGGCTCGTCAACGCGCGCTTTCTGCAGCCGATCGATGTTGAACTGATCCGGTATTTCCGGGACAACGATACGCGCCTTCTCGTTCTGGAAGAAAACACCGTGTCGCTCGGCGCAAAGATCGCGCTTGCAGCCAATCCGTGCCGCGTACGCTCGGTGGCGCTGCCGGTCGAGCCGATCCCGCACGCGTCCGTCCCGCGCCAGCGTGAACGGTACGGACTGACGGAGGAATCAATCACGGAAGCGTTGAAGGCATTGATGGAGGAAGCATGACAAAAGTACGTTTGGACGTGGAAATGGTCGCACGCGGACTGTGTCCTTCGCGGGAAAAGGCAAGAGCGCTGATCCTGGCAGGCGAGGTCCGTGTGAACGGCGCGCGCGCGGAAAAGGCGGGGCAGGAGATCCCTTCCGATGCGGAAGTCACAGTCGTCGAGGACGTGATCCCGTTTGTCAGCCGCGGCGGACTGAAGCTCGATAAAGCCGTCAAAACGTTTCCGATCGACCTTCACGATCGCGTTTGCGCCGATATCGGCGCTTCGACCGGCGGGTTCACGGACGTGATGCTGCAAAACGGCGCAAAGCATGTGTATTCCATCGACGTGGGTTACGGGCAGCTGGACTGGTCGTTGAGAAACGACCCGCGCGTCACGGTCATGGAGCGCACCAACGCGCGGTTCATGACGCCGGAGTGGTTCCCGGAACCGGTCACCTTTGCATCCATCGACGTTTCCTTTATCTCACTGAGACTGATCCTGCCGCCGCTGTACGGCAGCATGGCGGAGGAGGGGGAAGTCGTTGCGCTGATCAAGCCGCAATTTGAGGCGGGGCGTTCCGAAATCGGGAAAAACGGCGTCGTGCGCGACGCTTCCGTGCATGAACGCGTCATTTCCGAGATGCTGATATTTGCGGATCAGACCGGGTTTGAAGTTTACGGTCTCTCGTTTTCGCCTATTACGGGTCCGAAAGGCAATATCGAATTCCTTTTATACATGCGTAAAAGCGGTACCAAAAACGACGCATCTTTGCATAAAATCTCGGAAACCATTCTCGAAACTGTCACAAATGCCCATTTATTGGGAAAAAATCGTTAAAGTTTATTCATAATTTCCTTGCCATTTCCAAGGTTCGATTGTATAATTAGTTCGTAATATTCACAAGTGGAGGTTGCGTTATGCACCTTATTTTTGCGGTGCATACCGGAAAGGCATCGCTTGCGTCTGCCTGCCGCCGGCTGATGGACGCTGCCGAAGCGAACGGCTTCTCCTGCTCGCTTCTTCACGAGGACGGGATTCCCGTTTCGGAAAACGATACGGCGATCGTTGCGGTCGGCGGGGACGGGAACTTCATCCGAACGGCGCAGATCGCCTGCCGAAATCATGTTCCGTTGTTCGGCGTAAACTGCGGACGGGTCGGGTTTCTGACCGAATGGACGGAGGAGCGTTTTTCCGAAGCGCTTCAGATGCTCAAGGAAGGCGCATACACGATCCGTGAACGCGCAATGCTTTCCGTCAGCGTGAACGAAGAACACCTTCGCGACTGCTTCAACGACCTTCTGATCTACAAGCATTCGTTTTCGGGCGTGATGAAGATCTCGCTTGAGATCAACGGTCAGAGCGCGGGGGATCTGTTCGGGGACGGGCTGATCGTCGCGACCTCGACCGGCGCGACCGGCTACTCGCTGTCTGCGGGCGGGCCGATCGTTGCGGACGGGCTTGAAACGATGGTTGTGACGCCGATCTGCGCGCATACGCTGCATTTTCGTCCGGTGGTCTGTTCGATGGGATCGACCGTCGAAGTCACCATGGACGGAAAAGGGGTGCTGGCAGCCGACGGAGACCGGTTCCGCACCGTATCGCGAAACGACCGCATCACGATCACACGCTCGATGCAGGTCACGAAACTGATAACGTTCCGCGATCGCAACCTGTTCCGGCTGATATCGGAAAAACTGAATTAAACTGAGGTATGGAGTAATGAAACCGAAAAGAC
>CAMYWS010000001.1 GCA_947302865.1 uncultured Clostridia bacterium | reverse complement strand
GCGGCGTATCCGAACAAGGTCTATACCTCGATGATCGAGCCGCTTTCCGAAGTGCCCGAAAAGGCGATCAAAATGGTCAACGGCAGACGGCTGAGCCTGACGGCGTTCTCCGTCATCATGATCCTCGACAAGCCCGCAGAGGAGCTGAACATCCACGATTACAGCATTTTCCGCGGCGACACGATGAACACCGACGCGCTGTACAAGGACCTTGCAGGGCTCGGACCGTACCGCTATCTGACCTGCATCTGCCATAACTTCGGCAACCCGGACGCAACGCCCGAAGGCACGTGCTCGTTCTCGATCACCACGCTGCCGCGCGTCGACGGCTGGAAGACCGTTTCCGCCGACGAGTATGACCGTGTGAAGCATGAAGTCGCTAAGCAGATGATCGACGACATGTCGAAGTATTACGGCGTAAACCTTTTGGATCACGTGCTCGAGATCGTCATCGAAACACCGATGACCGTCGCGCATTACACCGGCATGTGGAACGGCTGCATTTACGGCTATGCGCACACGATGGAGGACCATATCGTGGCAAGACTGCAGACCGCAGAGGAGGAGAAGTTCATCGAAGGACTTGAATTCGCAGGCGCGCACCAGATTTCCGGCGACGGCATGGGGCCGGCGGTCACCAATGGCAGAAAAGCCGCGAAGAATGTGCTGGACGATATGAAAAAGAAGGAGGCGGCAAAATGAAGGTCAAAGGATTTCTGAAGGACGTCGGGGGCGCATCGCGCGTCACCAAAGCGCGTCTCAACGCTTTCGAAACCGCTTCCGCAGCGCCCGAAACGGTTGATCCGATCGGCAACGTCGCGAGAGAATGGCATCCGGGCAAGCTCGATCTGGTCGTGACCGACATCCGCAAGGCAAGCCCGACGGCAAAGACCGTCCGGTTTGAAAAAGCCGGCGGAGGAAAACTGCCGCCGTTCTATGCGGGACAGTTCATTGCACTCGATTTCGAGATCGACGGCAAGATCGTTTCCCGTCCGTATTCTATTTCGTCTGCGCCGTTTGAAGCGCGGAAAGATCCGGGATATGTCGAGATCACCGTGCGCCGCAGTAAGGGCGACGGATTCATTGCGGATTTTGTCAACGACGGGCTGAAAGTCGGAACGACGATCAAGGGCAATATCGGTCTCGGTCAGTTCTATTATGAGCCGCTTCGCGATGCGCACCATATCATGGCGCTGGCGGGCGGCGTCGGCATTACACCGTTCGCTTCGATGGCAAAGGAGATCGCAAACGGCACGATGGATGCGGAGCTGACGATTCTGTACGGCTCGGTCGCATCGAATGATATCATTCTGAAGGAAGAGCTTGCGGCGCTTGAAAGCGATCGTGTACACGTCGTCAACGTGCTTTCCGGCGATGAACCCGGTTGGACGGGCGAACGCGGCTTCCTTTCTGCGGAGCTGATCAAAAAGTACAGCAAAGGCGATACGTCCTACTTCATCTGCGGACCGCAGGTCATGTACCGGTTCCTCCGCGAGGAGATCAAAAAGCTCGATGTGCCCGCGCGCCGTATCCGCTTTGAGGTCTTCGGCCAGGCAAAGGACATCACGACGTTTCCGGGTTACCCCGTCGAAAAGAAGGATGAGACCTATACGCTGACCGTGATGCGCGGCATTCATAAGGACGAGATTCCGGCAAAGGCAACCGAATCGCTGGTTGTCGCACTCGAACGCGCAGGCATCCGCATCGAAACGGCATGCCGCAGCGGCGAATGCGGGTTCTGCCGCACAAAGGTGCTCTCGGGTGAATACTATATCTGCCCCGAAAACGACGGCAGGCGCATGGCAGACAGGGACTTCAACTACGTCCACGCCTGCGCAGCGTATCCGCTTTCCGATATGACGATCAAAATCCCGATCGAGTAAGGAGTAAGTATGGTTAAAGAAGTCAATCCGAAGATCCACGTCAATGAGCGCGATTATCCGGTCGACGGGCATCACTGCGACGACCCCGAAAAGGCGACGCTCGTTAAAAAGCTCGCTTTGATGATCACCGACAACATTCCGAGAAAGCTTCCCGGCGGCATGAAGGAAAACCATATGGATTTCTGGATTCTCGACCGACTGCTGACAAAGGAAGAAGTCAGGTTCCTTCTGAGCTTCAAAAAACGCCGTTTCGGGCTTACGACCAAGGAACTTGCCGAGCGCAACAATATGAGCGAGGCGGACGCGCAGAAGGTGATCGACCACCTTACCTGGATCGGCATTCTCGAACAGAACCGCGACAACGCGGATCAGCACATCCAGTATTGGGTGCCGAAATGGGTCGTCGGCTCGGGCGAATACATGGTCGAGCACAAGACGCTGCCGGACGAGCATCCGGAGGTTGCGACGATGTTCAACCTTGCGCCGCAGGAGCCGCTGGAGCTTGCTGCAAAGCTCGTTCCGCCGGGCGGCGCGGGCATCGGCATGCACGTCATTCCGGTCGAAAAGGCGATCGACGCAAGCTCGCAAAGCGTTTCCGTCGAGCATCTTTCACACTGGCTGCAAAAGTATGACAAGTTCTGCACCATGGTCTGTGCCTGCCGCAAGGCGCAGCGTATCCGCGGCGAGGGCGTCGGCGATATCGAAGGTCAGATGTGCATCGGCGTCGGCGACATCGCGGAGTTTCTTGTGGAATCCGGCAAGGACGCGCACTATGTCACGCGTGAACAGGTCATGGAGATCATCGAACGTGCTGAGCGCAAGGGCTATGTTCACCAGATCACGAATCTCGACGGCCCGAATCGCATCGTAGGCATCTGCAACTGTTCGCCGGGAAGCTGCTACGGTCTCCGTACCTCTCAGCTTTTCAACACGCCGAACATGTCGCGCTCCGCATACCGTGCGCACGTCGATAAGTCGAAGTGCGTCGCATGCGGCAAGTGCGTCGAGGTTTGTCCGGCAGGCGCGGCGAAGCTCGGTCAGAAACTCTGCAAGGCGGACGGCACGCGGGTGAAGTATCCGATGCACGATCTGCCCGACGATCACGTTTGGGGCGAGGACAAGTGGGACCGCGATTACCGTGATCACAACAAAGAGAACTGCTACGACACGGGCACGTCCCCGTGCAAGACCGCATGCCCCGCGCACATTGCCGTGCAGGGCTATATCAAGATGGCGGCGGAGGGACGCTATGCCGACGCCGTCAGGCTGATTCGCAAGGATAACCCGTTTCCGGCGGTCTGCGGCGCAGTCTGCAACCGCCGCTGCGAGGATCGCTGCACGCGCGGCACGATCGACAAGCCGGTTGCGATCGACGAGATCAAGAAGTTCCTTGCACAGTGGGAACTCGAACATCCGGAAAACTTCACGGTCATCTGCGAAAACGGCGAAGGCAATCAGTGGACCGATTACCCTGTCGCCGTCATCGGCGCAGGTCCCGCGGGACTGTCCGCCGCATACTGGCTGCGCAGCGAGGGCTATCCGGTCACCGTGTTCGAAAAGGAAAACCGTCCCGGCGGCATGCTGATGAACGGCATTCCGAGCTTCCGTCTCGAAAAAGACGTGCTCGAAAAGGAAATCGAAATCGTTAAGCTGATGGGCGCGGAGATCCGCTGCGGCGTCGAAGTCGGCAGGGACATTACGCTTGACGAGCTTCGCAAACAGGGATTCAAGGCGTTCTACATCGCGATCGGTCTGCAGGGCGGACGAAAGGCAGGCGTGCCCGGCGAAGAAGGTGCGGGCGTGGAATCCGGCGTATCGTTCCTGAAACGCATCAACCAGAACGGCAACGAAACGCTTTCGGGCGACGTTGCGGTCATCGGCGGCGGCAATGTTGCGGCAGACGTCGCAAGGACTGCGCTGCGCGTTGCAACCGGCAAGGTCACGATGCTGTGCCTGGAATCCCGTGAGGAAATGCCGGCGGCCAAGGACGAGGTTGAGGAAGTGCTCGAGGAGGGCATCGCGATCGAAAACGGCTGGGGCCCCAAGGAAGTCGTGCGTGACGAAACCGGCAAGGTTACGGCGGTTGTGTTCAAACGCTGTACGCGTGTATTTGACGAGGAACACCGCTTCAGCCCGACCTATGACGAGAACGATACGATGACCGTTCCGTGCGAAAACGTGCTGATGGCGATCGGTCAGAGCGCCGAATGGGGAAAGCTTTTAGACGGCAGCAAGGTCGAAGTGCGCAGAAACGGCACGGCAGTCGCCGATCCCACAACACTGCAGACCGCCGAACTCGATATCTTTGTCGGCGGCGACATCTTCCACGGCGCACGGTTCGCGATCGACGCGATCGCGGACGGCAAGGAGGGCATGGTTTCGATCAATCGTTTCGTGCATCCGGGTCAATCGATGACCATCGGCAGAGATCTGCGGAAGTTCATCGAATTCGACCGCGAGGATATCACGCGTCCCGATTCGTTTGACAACTCTCCGCGCCAGCGTCCGGGATTCAAACCGGGCGAGGCAAAAGCGACGTTTGCGGACCTTCGGCTGCCGCTTACCGAGGAGCAGGTCAAGGTCGAAGCAAATCGCTGCCTCGGCTGCGGCGCAACGATCGTCGATCTCAATCAGTGCGTCGGCTGCGGTCTTTGCACCACGCGCTGTGAGTTCGACGCCATCCATCTTTCCCGCGATCTGCCTGCCGCAAGCGACATGCATACGGCGGAGGAAATGATGAAGCTGGTCGGTCCGTACGCATTGAAACGCATGGGCAAGATTGTCAAGCGCAAGATCACCGGTAAATCGGATTATCCGACCGAACAGGAGTAAGGGGACTCCGCGGCGGAGACGTCAGACAAGTCCGAACGAAACCGCGCTGAGACAAATTGCACGAGAGACGGGCTTTCATACGGCGGCGGGTTTTCCGTCGCTCTTTCAGGACGTTTTCAACAACGCAACAGAACGGAGGGAGTCCATATTCCCTCCGTTTTTTTGCTGCGAAAACCCGACGACGGAGACCTGACCCGTCCGGCTGCTTTCTGTCCGGCAAGGCGCGGCGAAGGCGGGCACTTTCGCAGAAAAACATACGATGCTGCACGTTTTTGAGGTTTATATGGACAGCGGCTCGGTTATATGAAATATTACAATACTGCGGAAGCTGCTCATTGTGGGGCAGACTGCACCGGGAAAGGAGTCCTTCATGAAAGCATTCAGACCGATCCTGTCAGATCTGCTTGTTCTGCTTCTGCCCGTTCCGGACATGCCGGCATTTGCCGCGACGGATTCGCCGGAGAACGAAAACCAGCGCGTCGTCAACAATTCCGTCATCACAAAAGCGGATCCTGTTTGGCTGCGATGCAGATTATCGTCCGCTGCACAGAAGAGCATTTCCTGTTATTCCTATGATTTCCTCTGGTAAAACAATGGAACGCGACGACGGACAGCATCGTGCTTTTACCAGCATAGTGTGATCAGCATATGGGATAAAACGGGCATACCTTGTTCATACCGGCTTGATTGCGAGCAATCGGACCTCCAGCATATCCAAAAGGGCGTCGAGCTCGATCGTATGACCTTTTGTTGACACCTTGTATTTGTTGATGGCGGGTGTGGAGCGGGCGGCGAGCGTGCAAAGCTCTGATGTTGACAGATCTTCCGTCGCGCCCATGGAAACCCACATATCGAAAGAACTGCCGCTGTGACGGTTCAGCAGCGTTTCCGTCACTGTGTATTCACCGGAAGGGATGTTTTTGATCGCCATGTGCGCATCCAATTGCTGTTCCGGTGAAAAAGGAGTGTATCGGTCGGTAAAGGTCATATCGAAACGCTCACCGAGCGCATACAAATGAGAGAAATGACGGTAGTTATAAAGAAGAATGATGATCTCATCATCTTGCTTTGTCGCAAGCCATCCGTCGCCTCTGCCCAGAAGTGTATCTCCGAGGGAACGCAAAAGCGCAAACGCATAATAGGACGCTTTCGGGATACCGTTAGCCGTAAAGAGACCGAGACCGCCGAAGAACAGCTGTTCCGGCTGTGATGCTTCACCCATCCAGTCGGTGAGCGACCAATACGAATAACTGTTCAATTTGTCATAGTTTTCCGCAATGCTTTTTGCAATGTAGCACGCCTTGAAGCAGGTATCGTTCAACAGATCCTGCTGGCTGGGCGTGCTGTTCCATTCCGTGAGGTAGATTGGCATGGCGTCGCATTGGATAGCATGCCGCTCGCGGATGACCTGTGAAACAAAACGGCTGAATCCGTCGGCTGTTTCCCGAAGGGACATCGGACGCGCAAAGCCGAACGGGCCGTTGCCGGTTTCGCCGTCCGTGAATGCCGTGTCATAATAATGGAAGCATAGCCCGTCCGGAACGCAGTCGGACGCTTTGCACCAGCGGAGGAACGGAAGATACCAGTTCTCATATTTCTCCTGCAAAATATAGAAGGTCGGCGGCGCGAGAAACGGGATCAGGGGATCACACTTTTTGACGGCGGTATAAGTTGCCTTCCAGAATCGATAAAAAGTCTCCGCGCGAGAAAAACCGTACATGTTTTCGGGCGTATCCGGCTGATGCCAAAGGGTAAAACGCCATTCGCGAACTTCAGCATCCCCGTAGCGCTTCTGCAGATGCCGAATCATTGCTTCCGTCATGGCACACCAGGTTTCCAAACTGGACGGTTCACCGACCGAATATCCGAAAATCTGCTTCTTTTGCCTGGACAGCGCTTCCGGCATGAAGCCCAGCTGGATCATCGGGCGCAGACGAACGGAAAGCAGAAAATCGAACACCTTGTCGACATATGCAAAGCTGAATACGGGCTTTCCGTTTCCGTCCGTGTGATAGACGTGCATATCGTCCGAAAGGATCCCGTTAAACTTGATATACGAATAACCGATTTCCTTTTGAACGCGCCGAAGCAGATCCTGAATATCGTTCGTCAGGATCGCACTTGCGCGTGTCACACCGATCATATCCCTCCAACGATGCGCCAGCGCAGTTCCGTGAGATGAGGCGTCGATCGAAGGACGGCAGGACACGGTCTGAGAAGAAGAATCCTGCTGCGTTTCCTCCAGATACTTTTTCAGCCCTGCCAAACGGTCGTGCTGTTCGATCGGACGGATCGCGGCGTCGATATGGGGCTTTTCTTCGTGCTGCTTGCGGTAGAGACTCGGGAGCATCCCGTATTCCTTTTTGAATGCCTGCACGAATGCATAGCTGTTGGGGAAACCGGCGTCGGCGGAGATCGTTTCGATCGTGGCGTCGGTTCGTAAAAGCGCATCTGTCGCGTGATTGAGCCGGACCCGCTGCAGAAAGTTCAAAAACGTCATGCCGAACTGCTTTTCTATAAATTTGGACAGATACGGAGCGGAAAGGTGGATGCGGTTTGCAAGCTCGCTGAGCGTGAGGTTTTCCTGATAGTTTGCATTAATGATGGCGCTGATCTCTGCCATACGCGCTGTGTAACGATGCGCGTTGCGATGACGCGCTTCGGAATCCTCCACTTTGAAACTGACATACATCTCATCCATCAGCTGATAGATCAGCGACCAGTTGCGAAGTTCAAAACCCGGGAGCCCGTCGGCATTGTTTTTGACACACTTGGCGATCAGAACACGGATCGGTCGATAGGCGGGGGAGTTTCCAAGAACGGCGCTGTTGCAGAGAAACTCCGGATGACGCGGTGCGGGCAGCGTGCGCTCAAAGAAATGCTGGTCAAAGCTGACTGAAACGAGCGTACAGTCCGTCCCCAGACAGGAGCAAGGTGCGTTTGCCTCGACGGAAAACACATCGTCTTCATGTGCAATGAACAACTCGCCGCCAAGCGTGACCTGACAACTTCCGGTGAGCAGCATGTAGACCGTGAACAAATCTGATCGGAGCGACAAACCTGTATCGATGTGCTGAAGCGTACAGCGCATCACTTTTCCGCAAGTATAGCGGGCTATCACAGCGGTGTCCGGCATAATCATTCCTCCTACCTACATTATAATGCATAAAAAGTAAAAATCAAGTGAAAACAGATTAAAAATCATGTGATCACATAAAACCATTAAAATATTAATATTCAAGTGAAAAAGAATCACATGAAAAGACGATAAAGCGGCGGTGGCAGGATGATCGGCAATTCTGTACGATAAGCACAGAGAGGTGAGAATATGAAAACGCCCATTCTGGAAATGAAGCATATCCGCAAAACCTTCGCAAGCACCGTAGCGCTCGGCGACGTTTCGTTTGACGTTTATTCCGGAGAAATCCGCGGGCTGATCGGTGAGAACGGTTCCGGAAAATCCACGATTTCCTCGATCGCCGCAGGCATGCAGAAAGCGGACAGCGGCGAGATGCTGTATCACGGAAAACCGTGGAGCCCTTCAAGCATGATCGACGCCTTGAACCACGGAATCGGTATGATCGTACAGGAAAGCGGCACGATCCAGGGGATATCCGTCGCGGAGAACCTGTTTCTCGGTGAGATCGATCGGTTCCGCAAATTCGGAAGGATCGATCGACGCGCGATGAACAGGGAGGCTGACAAAGCATTGCAGGCAATCGGCGTCACCGAGATAACAGGCGGTATGCCGATGGGTGCGCTCGATTTCCAGACGCGCAAGCTGGTGGAGATTGCCAAAGTCATTATGAAGAATCCGGAGATCCTGGTGGTGGACGAAACCTCCACAGCTTTGAGTCAGGAGGGACGCAGCATTCTGTATACGCTGACCAGGCGGCTTCGGGATGAAGGGAAAGCGGTCCTCTTCATCTCGCATGACCTTGACGAGATCATGGAAGTTTGCGATACGCTGACGGTCCTGCGCGACGGCGCAATCATTCGTCATTTTACGAAGGAAGAGTTTGACGCGGACGCGATCCGTACCAGCATGATCGGAAGAGAACTGCAGGGTGACTATTACCGCAGCGATTTTGAGCCGACGCACGGAGATGAGATCGCAGTCGAGGCGCGGAACATCCGGCTTGGCTCGGTTCTCGACAATGTGAACTTGACCGTATACCGCGGTGAGATCGTCGGTATCGGCGGATTGTCTCATTGCGGCATGCATCCGCTCGGCAAGATCCTATTCGGCGCGCTGAAGCCCGATCAGGGAGAAGTCGTCACGGGAAAAGGCGTGAAGATCACCAACGAGACCGTCGCCATGCGCGAAGCGTTCGGATATGTTTCCAAAGACCGTGACGTCGAATCTCTTTCGCTGAATGCCAGCATCCGCGACAATATCGCGATCGCCGGAATGGAGCGCTATGCGGTCGGAAACTTCCTGATGCTGAACGGGAAAGAAAAGGTGTACGTCGATAAGCAGATCAAGGATCTTTCGATCAAATGCGCGGACCGTGATCAGCAGACCTCCCAGCTGTCCGGCGGCAACAAACAAAAGGTTGTCTTCGGAAAATGGATCGGGCGCGGCAGTGAAGTGCTGATCCTCGATTGTCCGACGCGCGGCGTGGACATCGGTGTCAAGCACGCCATGTACCGTTTGATGACCGAACTGAAAAAAGAGGGCAAGTCGATCGTCATGATCTCCGAAGAGATGCCGGAACTGATGGGCATGTGCGATCGCTTGATCATCATGAAGGACGGGCGCGTTATGCACGAGTTTATGAGAAGCGAATCGCTGTCCGACGCGGAAATCATCCAATACATGATTTGAGAGGTAAGGAAGATGGAAAGCAATCAGATCGTTCGGAGATATAAAACCCGTCAGCGGATCATCGACGTGCTGCCTTTCGGAGCGCTGGCGCTGTTGTTCGGTGCGTTCTGCGCCGTAGTCGCAGCAAAGGGGTTCCGGCTGGATATGTATCTGAAGATCATCTTCAATGAGGGGATTGTGCTTGCGGTCGTTGCGACCGGCGCGGTATTTATTTATACGCTTGGCTCCTTCGATATCAGCCTCGGCGCCTCCACGCTGTTTTCCGCAACGCTCGGCGTCCTGACGTACAATGCAACGCAGAGTCTTCCGCTGATGATTCTGGTCATCTTCGGCGTTGCCATCGGATGCTCGCTTTTAAGCTCGGTGCTTGCATCGGTCTTCCACATTCCGGTGTTTGTCACGACCGTCGCAATGATGTCCGTGCTCTCTGCGATCGCCGCGCAGATCATCACCACAAAGGGCGGCGCTTTGGGAGGCATCAGCATTCCTTCCGAGGTCGTTGCGCCGCTTGACAACATGGGCTTTAAGATCGCGGTGCTCGCGGCGTTCTGGCTGATCTGTTTCTTCGTATTCAACTACACGAAGATTGGACGCAGACAGAAATTCCTCGGCGGCAACCCTGTATGCGCGCAGCTTTCCGGCATCAGGATCAACACTTACGCAATTATCGCTTTTGTGATGGCGGGTATCGGCGTCGGCCTCGGCGCGTTCCTTACGCTGGTTTACACACCCTCTGTCACGGCTACGACGGCAAGCAGCATCGGTATGAACATCGTCGTTGCAATCGTGTTCGGCGGCATGCCGATCTCCGGCGGTCCGCGTTCCCGCATCTATTCAGCGCTGGTGGGCGGATTCAGCTACATCCTGCTCAATAATATCCTGAAGCTTGTCGTGGATTCCGGCGTCGGCTACGGCGTTTCCCAGATCGTCGCTGCGGTCTGCTTCCTCGCGGTGGTCTATGTGACCGGCATCAATTACCGCAGCAAGCAGCTGCCCAGATAGGCAAAACGTGAAAACGTTTTCTATATACAAAACCAAATAAAACATAACGGAGGAACAAACATGAAAAAGATCTTTGCCATGCTTCTCGTACTTGCAATGGTATTTGCCTGCATTGCCTGCAGCGGCAGCAACAATCAGACGGAAGACAAGACCGTCAAGATCGGCGTTCTGGTGGCAGACGTCAGCGGCGAGGAAGCGCTCGGTTTCCGTGCCTACTATGAAAATTACATTGCCAAGAACTACAATGTGACCTTCACTTACACCGAGCAGCTTGCGGATGCGGCGGCTGAAAAGAGCGCGATCGAGAAGTTCGCCGCGCAGGGCTATGACGCGATCCTGTCCCTTTCGAGCGCAGACCGCGCGACGCAGATCGAAACCGCTGCGGCGAACAAGCTTTACTATGCTGTCGTTTCCGGCATGCTGGACGATGCGCAGTTTGAGCAGTATAAGAGCAATCCGTACTTCGTCGGTCAGATCGGGCCGAGTATGCAGACGGAGTTTGACGCGGGCTATGCGATGGGCAAGCACTTTGCGGATCAGGGCGTGAAGACCGTCGGTATCTACGGTGCGTTTATTCCGAACCCGATGCACGTGTACCGCACCGCGGGCGTTCTCGCCGGTCTCGGCTGCACCTACGGCGGCGCTTCCGATAAGGACGGCATCGCAGGTCAGCTCTTCGGCGATCAGGGCGTGGATATGAGCAAGGTCGCGTGCACAAACGTGCAGGTGATCGGTTACTTCCAGGGCTTCGGCGACACGACGTTTGACGAGCTTTTCGGCATCGTCGGACAGAACCCGGACGCGTTTCTTTCCGTCGGCATGGCGACAACGTTCTTTGCGGAAGCTCTGAACGGTGCGCACATCCCGTATGCAGACATCGATTCCTTCACATCCGGCAATGCAGCGAATATGTCGGAAGGCTCGCTCGTCTATCTCGCCGGCAAGTATTCCTCCAGCATCGGTCCGATCTTTGCCGCAACGATGAATGCGGTCAAGGGCAATCCGGTCCGTGACGAGAACGGCAACGCCATCTCGCTGAGCCAGAACTACCTCGTGGCAACCGACAGCGCTGCGTTTGACAGTATCTTCAACGGCGACAAGGGTGACAACCCGATCTTCAACAAGGAAGCGCTCGACAAGGTGATCGGCAAGGTCTCCTACTCCGATTTCGCGGCGCTGGTCGCATCCAAGTAATCTATTCGATCATTCCCTCCCCGGCGGGGCATTCCCGCCTCGTCCGGGGAGCAAATTCACCGGGAGGGAATTCACTATGAAAGTCAGTCGAAGAATCATCGGTACGCTTGCAATCCCGTGCATTGCGGCGGCGATCCTGTTGATCCTTTGCGCGATCGGCGGCAAAAGCATGATCGCAAACGCGACCAGCTTCAATTATTTCGTGCAATATATTGCCATCGTGATGATCACGACCATGGCGCTGTCAGTCAATCTCAGCAGCGGACGGTTCGACTTTTCGCTGGGCTCCATGGCAGTTCTCTCTTCGGTACTTGCAGCCAAGGTGACGACAGCGATTCTGAACGGCGGAGCGGGCAGTGCAATCGTGATGCTCATTCTCGGGATCGTGTTCGGCGCATTGCTCGGACTCGCGTCCGGTGCGCTGTACGTCACGCTGAAGATCCCGCCGATCATTACTTCTCTCGGCGTCACGTTGATCTACGAAGGCATCACGTTTACCGTGACCTCCGGCAAGTATGTGATGGACGAGGTACGTAATCCGTCTATGACAGCGTTTGCGGGCAACTGGTATTTCCCCGCGATCCTGATCGTTGCGGTCCTTGCACTGATGATTTACCTTTTTGACCACACCCGCTTCGGCTATGACTGCAAAGCGCTGCAGAGCGGACAGAAGGTCGCCGTCAACACCGGCATCCGCGAGATCCCGAACGCCATCTGGTGCTATGTTATCTGCGGCGCGCTGATGGGGATCGTAGGTTTTCTGAACGCGGCTCGCAGCTCGAATATCAACGGCGGCTCGCTGAATTTCGGTTCGATCGGTATTATGTTCACCGCGTTTCTGCCAATGTTTATCGGCGGCTATATCGGACGGTTCAGCAATGACAAGCTGGGGTATTTCCTGGCGGCGGTATGCATGTCCATGCTCAATTCGACGTTTGCAGCGTTTTCCAACGAAATCAGCGCATCCATGCAGTCGATCATCAACGCCGTGCTGCTCGTGGTCTTCCTGATCTATCTCAACAATGAAGGTCTTCTGAAAAAGCTGTTCAAGCCGATCGGAGCCAAAGCATAAACGAAATGTCCGGGCGGTCACAAAGATCGCCCCTCATTATAGAAGGAGTTATTTATGGTCGACCTGAAAGCAAAACCGTTCTGTCTCGATAACGAAGCGATCCGTTGGGTGACGAGAACGCTGCAGACGATGACCGTCGAAGAGAAAGCGGGGCAGGTGTTCTGCCCGATGGGCTTCACCGACGACCCGAAGGAATTGCACCATCGCATCAACGAAATCGGCGTCGGCGGCATGATGTATCGTCCCGACACGGCGGCGCGCATCCGGAACGTGCATCGCACGATCCAGTCCATGGCGAAGATCCCGCTGCTGCTTGCGGCAAATACGGAACGCGGCGGCGATGGGATCGCATACGAAGGAACTTCCTTCGGGCAGCCGATGCTCGTCTCAGCAACGGGCGATCCGGAAAACGCATACCGCATGGGCAAGGTCGCCTGCGCAGAAGGCGCGGCAGTCGGCATGAACTGGAGCTTTGCGCCGATCGTGGATATCAATCTGGAGTTTCATAACCCGATCACCAACGTGCGCACGTTCGGGAGCGATCCGAATCGCGTCATCTCCTGCGCAAAGGCGTACATGCGCGGCGCAAAGGAAAGCGGCGTCGCCGTTGCGATCAAGCATTTTCCGGGCGACGGCGTGGATGAGCGCGATCAGCACATTCTGACCAGCGTAAACTCGCTTGACCGCAAAGCGTGGGACGAAAGCTTCGGCAAAGTGTATCGCACCCTGATCGAGCAAGGCGCGGAAACCGTTATGGTCGGTCATATGGCGCTTCCCGCTTATGCGAACGAAGCGGAACGTTTCCTTCCCGCCAGCCTGTCGCATTCGCTGATGACGGGGCTGCTGCGCGAGACACTCGGTTTCAACGGTCTCATTTGTACCGATGCGACCCCGATGGTAGGATTCACCGCCGCCATGCCGCGCGAAAAGGCGATTCCGGGGGCGATCGAAGCCGGCGCGGATATGATCCTGTTCAACAAAGACCTGGATGAAGACTATTCATTCCTGAAAAAGGGATTGCAGGAAGGTTTGTGCTCAATCGAACGGCTTGACGAAGCGGTTACGCGCATCCTTGCGCTGAAAGCGGCGCTTCATTTGCATGAGAAGCAAAGGACAAACTCGCTTGTGCCTCAGGAAGACGCGCTGTCGACCGTCGGCTGCGCACAGCACCGGGCATGGGCGAAGGCCGCTGCGGACCGCGCTGTCACATTGGTAAAGGATACGCAGAATCTGCTGCCGATTTCCAAAGAACGGTTTCCGCGTGTGTATCTCAACGTGATCCAAAAGGACCTGAGCCCGGAGAATCCCGTCGTGCAGGCATGGAAAGAACTGTTTGAGCGGGAAGGATTCGCCGTCACGGTACGTGATCGCCGGGTAAGCGTCACGGTACAGGATATGGCAAATATCCCAAGTCTGCCGCCGGAAAAGCTGGCGCTGCTGCATGAGATGTACCGCAGCATTCACGAAGTGCACGAGGATTACGATCTTTATGTGTACATCTGCAATATGGAGAACGCCTCGAATAATACGACGCTGCGCCTGAATTGGAACGTAACATTCGGTCTCGGCGACGATGCACCGTGGTTCACATCCGAGGTGCCGACACTGATGATCAGTACGGCGTACCCGTATCATCTGTTCGATGCGCCGATGATCAAAACTTATATCAACGCCTACGCCGGAACGCCGGATGTGCGTGAGGCGATCATGGAGAAACTCATGGGGCGGAGTCCGTTCATGGGAAAGAGCCCGATCGATCCGTTCTGCGGGAGGGAGGATACAAAATGGTAAAGCAATTTGATGCGATCATCTTTGATCTGGACGGCGTCATCTGCTATACGGACGAATACCATTATCGCGCGTGGAAGACGATCGCTGACAGCATCGGCGTTCCGTTTGACCGTACGATCAACAATCGCCTGCGCGGCGTGAGCCGTATGGCAAGTCTTGACATTATTCTGGAGCAGAGCCCCTGCACTTTTTCACAGGCGGAGAAGGATGCGCTCGCGGATCAGAAGAACGAGCTGTACAAGCAGCTGCTTTCGGAGATGACGCCGAACGATCTTCCGGCTGAAGTGAAGAAAACACTTGACGCATTGCGTGAAAAAGGGTATCTTTTGGCTATCGGATCATCGTCCAAGAATACGCCGTTTATCTTGCAGCAGATCGGTTTGACAGGATTCTTCGATGCAATCTCCGACGGAAACAACATTACACACTCAAAACCCGATCCCGAAGTGTTCTTGAAAGCGGCGCAGATGCTGAACGTCGAACCTTCCCGCTGTCTTGTTATCGAAGACGCGGTATCCGGCGCGCAGGCGGCGCATGGCGGCGGCATGAAAGCGGCCTGTGTCGGTGATGCTTCCCGTGAACGCGCGGGAGACTGGAATCTGAACAACGTAAAAGAACTCCTGACCCTGTTATAAGAAACATGGAAAACAATGCATCTTTTTTGAAAACAGCCAAAGCGCTGAAGCCAAAGCTGCATAAAAGAATCGTCCGGTCATGCCTCCTTGACACGTCTATGACGCAAGGCGATCAGATCGTACTGGACTTTTCGGAGCATCTGGTAGGTTTCGTTACGCTGTCGTTTGAAACGGTCGGAAGTCATCCCGATGCGCCGGCATGGCTGGATCTGCAGTTTGCGGAACGCGAACAGGAACTCTCCGAACGCGTAGAGGATTATCACGGATGGGTCAGTTCGAGCTGGGTTCAGCAGGAGCGGATTCATCTGGATACGTTTCCCTGCACGGTGCGGCTTCCGCGACGCTATGCATTCCGGTATCTCAGAATCAGTGTGCTCGGTATCAGCAGCAAGTTCCGTATTGTGGTTTCCGGCGCATCTTGTGAAGCGGTCTCCTCGGCAGACGATACACGCCTGCTGCCGTATCGCTCACAGGACGACGGGCTTTTGCGGCTTGACCGGATCGCATGCAGAACGCTGCATGACTGCATGCAGGACGTATTTGAGGACGGACCGAAGCGCGACCGCAGGCTTTGGCTCGGCGACCTCCGCCTGCAGGCGCTTGCGAATGCCGAGACGTACCGGCAGTTTGATCTCGTCAAACGCTGTCTCTATCTGTTCGCAGGAAGCACCCTTGCGGATGGACGAATCAGCGCGGCGATCTTTACCGAACCGGAAATCGAAGCGGACGATACCGTGATGTTCGATTATTCGCTGCTGTTCGTGCCGACACTGCTCGATTATTACGAAGCGACCGGGGACAGGGAGACGCTCCTTGCACTGTGGGATACGGCAAAGAGGCAGATCACAATCGCGGCGGAATCATTCGATGAAAACAACGTCGTGTGCGACAGCGACCGGCTCGGCTGGTGCTTTGTAGACTGGAATCTTGCACTCAATAAACAGGCGTCCGCGCAGGGCATCTATCTCTATTGCCTGAACGCGGCAAAAAAGATCGCCTCGATTCTGGAAGATCAAACAACCGAACAGGCGTATGCAAAGGATTATGAATCCAAGCGCAGCGCAGCGATCCGGGAACTGTATGACTTCGAAAAAGGAGTCTTTGTCAGCGGTTCCGACCGTCAGGTTTCGATCGCTTCACAGGTATGGATGATCCTCGGCGGCGTCTCGAACGATGCGGATTTGCTTGCGCGCGCAAGCACAATGCCGGATGCGATCGGCATGGTAACGCCGTATCTGTATCATCACTATGTGCAGGCATTGATAGAGACCGGCGAACGTGCACAGGCGCTGGAAGTGCTGCGTACTTATTGGGGCGGCATGGCAAAGCAGGGGGCGGACACATTCTGGGAACTCTATAACCCGGAGAATCCGAATGAGTCCCCCTACGGCGGAACGATCGTATTGAGCTACTGCCACGCATGGAGCTGTGCACCTGCCTACTTCCTGCGTAAATATTTTTCCGAATGAAACAATATCTTGCAATCGACATCGGCGCTTCATCAGGACGCCATATTATCGGATGGATCGAAGACGGCACGTGGCAGACCGAAGAGGTCTACCGCTTTCCGAATGGCGTCACGGAGCGGGAGGGGCATCTTGTCTGGGACATTGATGCGCTGCTCGATCATGTCAAGCGGGGCATCACGATCGCCCGCGAACGGTATGAGATCGAAAGCCTTTCCATTGATACCTGGGGCGTGGACTATGTGCTGCTGAACGGCGACGAAACGGTTTATCCGGCCTACGCCTACCGCGACCGCCGTACCGAAACGGTCATTCCGAAGGTACACGAGAAGATGGCTTTTTCGGAACTGTACCGCCGTACCGGCATCCAGTTTCAGCCGTTCAATACCATTTATCAGCTGTATGCGGACAAGGAGGCGGGGCGGCTCGAAACCGCGACGGATTATCTGATGATCCCGGAATACCTGATGTATCGGCTTTCGGGCGTCAGATCGCACGAGTACACCAACGCCACCACCGGCGGCATGGTGCGTGCAAAGACCGGCGAATACGATCCGGAAATCATTGAAGCATTGGGACTTCCGAAGCGTCTGTTCCATTCTTTGCAGCAGCCGGGCACGACGATCGGTTTGTATGACGGCATCAAGGTGTGCTTGTGCGCCACGCACGATACCGGCAGCGCAGTCGAGGGTATCCCGATGGAAGGAAATCAGCCCTACATCTCCTCCGGCACGTGGAGCCTGCTCGGTGTCAAGACGCCGAAACCCGTTACCGGCGCGGCGAGCGAGCTTGCCAACTGGTCGAACGAGGGCGGCGTCGGGTACAATCGCTATCAGAAGAACATTATGGGCATGTGGCTAGTGAACCGTCTGCGCGCGGAGCTTTGTCCGGACAAGCCGTGGAACGAGATCACGGCGGAAGCGGAACAGAGCCGCTTTGAAGAAACGGTCGATGCAAACGCCGGTCGGTTCCTGGCGCCGGAAAGCATGAAAGCCGCGTTCGATTCCGCACTGTGTGCAAAGCCGCAGACGGCGGGGGACTATTTCCGCTGCGCGTACCGCTCGCTCGCGCGGTCCTATCGACAGGCGATCGAAGAATTGGAACGCAATACCGGCGCAATATATGACAAACTCTACATCGTCGGAGGCGGCGCAAAGAACGGCTTTTTGAACCGCCTGACCGAAGAAGCGACGGGCAAAACGGTGATCGCCCTGCCGATCGAGGCAACGGCATTGGGAAATTTGAAAATTCAGATGGAGGCAGAAGCATGAGTTACGCAGAAGCAAAAGCAAAATACGCCGCGTGCGGCGTTGACGTCGAACAGGCGATCGAGACCCTGAAGAACGTACCGGTATCTCTGCACTGCTGGCAGGGCGACGACGTGCGCGGGTTTGACACCGATCCGAACAAGCCCCTGACCGGCGGTATTCAGACGACCGGCAACTATCCGGGCAGAGCGAGAACGCCGGATGAACTGATGCGGGACCTTGACAAGGTGCTGTCTCTCATCCCGGGCAAGCCGAAGATGAACCTGCACGCAAGCTATGCGATTTTCGAAAACGGCGAATGGGCGGACCGCGACAGGCTCGAACCGAAGCATTTTGCAAAGTGGGTGCAGTTCTGTAAGGAACGTGGTCTCGGCTGCGATTTCAACCCGACGTTCTTCTCTCACCCGAACTGCGATCCGCTGACGCTTTCGAGCCCGAACGCGGAGACCCGCAAATTCTGGATCGAGCATGGCAAGGCCAGCATCCGTATTTCAAGCTATCTTGCGGAAGAATTGGGTGAGCCCTGCGTGATGAACATCTGGACCGGCGACGGGTTCAAGGATATTCCGGCAGACCGCATGGGGCCGCGCGTGCGTTATCGGGAAAGTATTGACGAAATCCTTTCCGAACCGTATGATTTCCATAAGGTCAAACCGTGCATCGAATCGAAGGTCTTCGGGATCGGTGTCGAGGCGTATACCGCAGGCTCAGGCGAGTTCGCGCTTTCCTATGCTGCGATGAACAGGGACAAGTGCATTCCGCTGATGGATAACGGACACTATCATCCGACCGAAGTGGTCAGTGATAAGATTCCCGCGCTCTTGACATTCTTTCCGGAGATCGCGCTGCACGTCACACGTCCGATCCGCTGGGATTCCGATCACGTGGTCCTGTTCGACGACGAGACGAGGGAAATCACAAAGGAGATCGTGCGCTGCGGGCTCGACCGCGTGCATATTGCGCTCGATTATTTCGACGCTTCGATCAACCGCATCTCTGCGTGGGTCACGGGCTTCCGTAATGTGCAGAAGGCGCTGCTGTTTGCGCTGCTGCAGCCGAACGACGAATTGAAAGCCCTGCAGGATACCGGCAATTTCAGTAAACTCATGGCCATGCAGGAGGAGCTCAAAACCCTGCCGTTCGGCGAGGTGTGGAACGAGTACTGTAAGGGATGTCATAAGCCCGTCGACGGCGCTTGGTACCCGGAGATCGAAGCATACGAAAAGGAAGTTTTGGAGGCAAGAAAATGAAGGACATTCTGAACGCACCGTTTATGGTGGAAATGATCCGCACCGCGACGAACATGTACAACCACGGCTGGGACGAACGTAACGGCGGCAATATCAGCTTGCTGCTCGACGAAGCCGAAGTACGGAAGTACCTGACCATCCCCGCGATCGTCCGTACGATCCCGACGGGATTTTCCGCGCCGGAGCTTGACGGAAAGATCTTCCTTGTCACCGGCACAGGCAAGTATTTCAAAAATGTGCAGTACGCGCCGGAAGTCAACCTCGGCATTGTCCGCCTCGCAAAGAACGGAGCCGAAGCCGAAGTCCTTTGGGGCTTCACGGACGGGGGAAGATTCACCAGCGAATTCCCCGCGCATATGATGAGTCACGTTGCACGGATGAAGGTCGATTCGGAAAATCGCGTGGTCATGCACTGCCACCCGGCGAATCTGCTTGCCATGACCTACGTGCACGATCTCGATGAGAAGGCGTTTACGCGCACGCTCTGGCAGATGTGCACCGAGTGCATCGTGGTCTTTCCGGACGGCGTGAACGTGCTTCCGTGGATGCTCTGCGGCACGAACGAGATCGGCATTGCCACCGCAAAGAAAATGGAGACTGCGCGCCTCGTGGTGTGGGCACAGCACGGCATCTACGGCGCGGGGAAAGATCTTGACGAAACCTTCGGCCTCATTGAGACCGCCGAGAAAGCCGCCGAGATCTACTTAAAGATCGCGCATCTGCCTCTTGTCAATACGATCACGGACGAGCAGATGCACCTTTTGGAAGAACGGTTCGGCGTCAAAGCAAGAGAGGGATATTTGAATTGACACAGGTTCGCTTGCAGAAATGCAGCAAAGATGATATACTTTTAACAAATCAAATAAAGGAGAACACTTATGGCAGTCAATCGTTTTGTTTTGAACGGCATTTCCTACCACGGACACGGCGCAATCAATGAGATCCCGGGCATCGTCAAAGCCCGCGGGCTCAGGAAGGCGTTTGTGGCGTCCGATCCCGACCTCGTTCGCTTCGGTGTGACCAAGCGCGTCACCGATCTTCTGGAGCAGAACGGCATCGCGTTCGAGCTCTATTCCGACATCAAACCGAACCCCACGATCGAAAACGTACAGCACGGCGTCGACGCGTACCGCGCATCCGGCGCAGACTTTATGATCACGATCGGCGGCGGCTCCTCGATGGACACCGGAAAGGGCATCGGCATCATCGTGAACAATCCCGAATTCTATGACGTCCGTTCGCTCGAAGGCGTTGCGCCGACCAAGCACCGCACGGTCTTCACGATCGCGGTCCCGACCACCGGCGGCACCGGCGCGGAATCCACGATCAACTACGTCATCACCGACGTTGAGAAGAAGCGCAAGTTCGTCTGCGTCGACCCGAACGACATCCCCGATATCGCGGTCGTCGACCCGGATATGATGTCTTCGATGCCCAAAGGGCTCACCGCATCCACAGGTATGGACGCGCTGACCCACGCGATCGAGGGCTACACCACCGCAGCGGCGTGGGAGCTTTCCGACTGTCTGAACCTCGAAGCGATTCAACTGATCGCAAAGAACCTCCGCAAGGCAGTTCAGAACGATCCGGACGGACGTGAGGGCATGGCGCTTGCGCAGTACGTTACGGCAATGGCGTATTCGAACGTCGGACTCGGCATCGCCCACTCGATGGCGCACACGCTCGGCGCAGTCTATGACACGCCGCATGGCGTCGCCTGCGCGATGATGCTGCCGATCGTCATGGAGTTCAATCAGGAAGCGACCGGCGAAAAGTTCAAGGCGATCGCGGAAGCGTTCGGCGTGAACACGGACGGGATGGATCAAGCGACCTATCGCAAGGCGGCGATCGACGCGGTCCGTCAGCTTTCCGTTGACGTCGGCATCCCGACCAAACTCGAAAAGCTCAGAGAAGAGGACCTTCCGTTCCTGTGTGAATCCGCGGCGGCAGACGCCTGCGCACCGGGTAATCCGCGTCCCGCAACGCTCGCCGAGTTCGAAGCAATGTTCCGCAAGCTGATGTAAGATTGGTCCGAAACACCAAAGTCCGCCGCTTGGCGGACTTTTTTGTATCCGATACTTCAAAACGGGCGTATGCCGGGGAGAGAGAAAAACGCTTCTAAAAACTTTTAAAACGGGAAGGCGGTTGTAAAAAGTCGGAGACAGACCGTTCTGCGGTAAAAAACGGAAGAAGTCGGAACTGAAAAAGTCCTTGAAACAGGTTTTTTTTCAGCGGCTGCGAGGGAGGTTTTTATTAAGTGCGCCGGTGAGAGATTCCCTTTTTTGTTTGGCGGAAAAGGCGCTTTTGACTTATTTGTCGATGGTTTGCGGGGATATCGCGACTGAAAAACAGAGTGCCGGATGAATGGGTATCTGCGTGGTACAGGGAAAGACCGGTGCCAAGTTCACACCGGGAGAAAAGAAGAAACAACGGTAAAATACTGATGATACGGGCGCTTTCGGGGTATATACACATCTTTTTCCGGTATATGCCTCACATGTTGGCGGCGACGTTTTTCGATTTGAACCTGCAGCGGAAAAGACGGGTTTTTTTACCTGCCGCACATATAGAATACGATGAAGAACCTTCTTGACAAGTATGGGATATAGTCCCTATACTGCAAGTGAGAAGAAAAGCGAATTGATTATTCCGACCGTTTGCTGTTTTTACGGAATCATGATTGTGATGTATTTGCGCAGCAAGGAACATAATCCGTCGCACGTTCATGCATCATGACCTATCAATAAGAACCGGAAAAAATGCGGGAGACCGAGCAGTATCGGGAAATTCCGCCGCTGAACCAAGATGTTTCACAAGGCAATCAAACTCGAATACAGAGAAGGGACAACACTTGAACTGACGTTTCAGGACGGAAGGGTCAAGCGTTATGACATGTCTGCCCTTTTCAGCAGGTATCCGCAGCTTGAAGCATTGAAGGATCGAACTTTATTCACCTCCGGTAAGCTGTCGGGACCGTACGGCATCGTATGGAACGACGATCTGGACATCGAAGCAGAGATCGTCTATGAAGACGGCGAAACCGCCCGCGAGGAGAAACCCGCTGCATTTGTAATGGTCGGAGAAGCTGTCGCTGCTGCCCGTGCAAAGAAAGGGCTTTCGCAGAAGGAGCTTTCCGATCTGACCGGCATCGATCAGTCCGATTTGTCCAGAATTGAGCGGGGGATCGCCAATCCATCCGTCAATACCTTGAACAGAATAGCGCAAGCCCCGGACGTGAAATTGCTGATATCAATTGCATAAAAGAATCTTGCAGAATACTGCCGTCCCGGGTAAATGAGCAAGAGAAACAGGAGGTTTCATATGTGGACTTGTCCGAGGTGCAAAAAACAGCTGTCAAAAGAGGATCAGCAGCATTTCTGCGTCAAACCGGAATCGATCGACGCATACATCGCAATGCAGGATGAAACTGTCCGCCCACGATTGGAAACGGTGAGAATTGCGATCCGTGAAGCCATCCCGCATGCCGAGGAGCGGATCAGCTGGTCGATGCCGACCTATTGGAAAGGACAAAACATCATCCATTTTGCTGCGGCAAAGAAGCATATCGGTCTGTATCCGGGGGGCGAAGCGACCGAGGTGTTCCGGGAACAGCTCAAAGGGTACGAGGTCAGCAAAGGCACGATCCGCCTGCCGCACAACAAAGAACTGCCGATCGATTTGATCCGGGATATCGCAGCGTGGTGCTACGCGCAATACGCAAAGGAATAAGTGATGCGATACGAATACGACGCAATTCTGCATGAAAACCCGGACAATGGCGGGGCATATGTGACCTTTCCGTGGGATCTCAAAAAGGAATTCGGAAAAAGCCGCATCAAGGTGCATGCCGAATTTGACGGTGTTCCATATGACGGCAGCATCGTAAATATGGGGCTTAAAAACCCAGACGGTTCCGTGTGCTACGTGATCGGCGTATTAAAAGCGATACGTACAGTTCTGCAAATACGCGAAGGAGATATGATTCACGTGCTCATTGTCGATCGTGTGTAATTGGATTGGAGGTACAAATCTATGCTGAATGCTTGGAAGGTCAGATTTGAGCAAAACAAAAACCGGCACCCGGGCGTCGCCTGGGAAACGGTGGAAGCTCTGCTTTTGCAGGATGACGCGAAGCTGCGCGCGGCGGAACAGATGGAAAACAGCGGCGGCGAGCCGGACGTGATCGCGTTCGGGGGAAGACTGCTGCTCTGCGACTGCGCGGAGGAATCGCCGCGTAAGCGCAGCAGCCTTTGCTATGACGGCGCAGCGCGTCTTTCCCGCAAAAAGAATGCGCCGGCGTCCAGCGCGGTCGAAGAAACGGAAAAGATGGGTGTGAGGCTGATGACTGAGGAGGAATACCGGTATCTTCAGACGCTCGGGGCGTATGATATGAAAACTTCCAGCTGGGTGCAGACGCCGGAGCGTATTCGCTCGCTCGGCGGCGCCATTTTCTGTGAGCGCAGATATGACACGGTTTTCACTTTCCACAACGGAGCGGACTCCTATTACAGTGTACGCGGGTTTCGCTGCGTACTGGAACTGAATGAATAAGAAAAGAGACTGCTCCGCAAAAGGACAGTCTCTTTGATTATGTGGGGTCTGTCAATCCAAAACTTCGACCAATTCGATTGTAAAGTTCAGTTCCTTGCCGGCCATTTCATGATTGGCGTCGAACGTGATCACAACTCCGTCCTTTGCGACCACCTTTACGGGCGTCGGCCGTCCGTATGCGTCCGTAAGGTACACCCGCTGTCCGACCTGCGCGTTTTCCGAACCGGGAAGACGGGCGATCTCGATCGAGAAGATCGCATTCGGATCGGATTCGCCGTACGCTTCGGCAGGGGAGAGATGCACGTTTTTGATCTCGCCGACGTCCATATCCGCAACTGCGGCGTCAAAGCCTTTGATCATCTGACCGATGCCGCAGACGAATTCCAGCGGTTCGCCGCGATCATATGAGGAATCGAACTGCGTCCCGTCGTTGAACGTGCCGCGATAGTGTGTGCGGACTTTCTTTCCGACATTTTTGCCCGTAAGCTCCGGCTCTGCGTGACAGCCGTGACAACCGCCGCATCCGCCTTCGCTGTGACAGGAATGTCCTTCTTCATGATGATGATCACAGTTGGCGCCTGTGTTTTTCAATTCCCCTCTGAGATACGCTTCCGCTGCTTCGTCCGCACTGCCCTTTGCACCGGCGCAAAGTTCGATTCCGTTTTCTTCCAAAGCCGCCTGCGCACCGCTGCCGATACCGCCGCAGATCAGAACGTCGACCGCACGCGCCTTCAAAAGCCCGGCAAGCGCTTCGTGCCCGCTTCCGCCGGAGCCGATGATTTCGGAAGATACGATTTTACCGTCCTTTACTTCATAAAGCTTGAACGTTTCCGTGTGTCCGAAGTGCTGAAAGATCTCGCCGTTTTCATACGTGACAGCAATTATCATATGATAATCTCCTTTTTTACGATTCGTATTCATTATAGCAGGGCATGCTGTTTCCCGGGTATCCGCCTGAGGATGTGCGCGGTTTTATCGGGCACCGGAAATGGAATCTGAAATGCGTCGGCTGCCGGAAGGTTTACGGTGACGAAGCAAAGGCGGAGAAGACGTTTCGCCTGTTCCGCATTGCCCGACCTTTCGGCTGCAGCTATTATAATTCTGTTCTGCGCGATACAAACGGCGGGGTCTCTTCGGGCATGCTGCCGTCACGGAACATTGAGAATTCGCCCATCGGATAGTTCTTCAGGTTTTCCAGAATTCGCCTTTCGTCCGCATCTCCCAACAGCTTTTCTCTGGCTCGAAGCACTTCATTCTCCGCCTGATGCTTGGAAGGACCGCCCACGCATCCGCCGTTGCAGATCATTCCCTCCACGAAATCGACGTTCAGCTTTCCCGCTTTCAGCAGCGTCATGGCTTTTCTGCACTCCTCGCCGCCGGCGCAGGTCATGAGACGGATATCGGAAGTGCCCTCGCCCAATTCTTTCATGACTTCCAGGACGGCGGCGGCCACACCGCCGCTGCTTGCGAACCGTTTGCCGAAAACGGACGACTCCTGATAGACTTCCTCAACCGGTTCTATCGCAACGCCTTTGGCGTCCAGCATGGCGACAATCTCTCCATAGGTCATTGCATAATCGGGGGTGTCCTGAATCAGTTCGTTCACGGTCTCTCCCTTTTTGGCGATACACGGACCGATGAATACGGTAATGCAGTCCGGATCGAGGTGCTTGAGATACCGGGACACCGCGACCATCGGAGAAACGGTGGAGGACTTGTTTTGCTCATACAGCTTCGGAAAATGATGGCGGAGCATTGAAATGAAAGCCGGACAGCAGGAAGTGGTCATGATTCGTCCTTCCTTCCGCGCTTCGATCCATTCCAACGCCTCATAGGCGGCAGTCATATCCCCGCCCAGACCGACTTCCACCATATCCGCAAACCCGGCTTTTTTCAAAGCGCTGCGGATAGCTGCCATTCCGATATCCTTGCCGAACTGGCCTTCAGAGGCCGGTGCGCACATTGCAATGACGCGTTTTCCTTCACGGATCGCCTGAATGACGTCTGCAGCGAAAATCTTGGATCCGATCGCGCCGAAGGGACAATTGTGGATGCAATGACCGCAGTGGATGCACTTGCTTTCATCGATCCGGCAGATACCCGCTTCATCGTAAGATATAGCTCCAACGGGGCATGCCTTCTTGCAGGGACGCTCCTGGTGGATGATTGCGCCGTACGGGCAGGCCTTGGCGCACAAACCGCAGGACTTGCACTTGTTCGGATCGATACGCATCTTGGTATCGCCGGCGGAGATTGCTCCGAAACGACAGGAGTTGAGACATGCCCTGCCCAAACAGAAGCGGCAGATATCCGTGACGAAATAGTCCTGAATTGGGCAGTCGTCGCAGGCAGCGGGGATGACGGCTACCACGTTCTTGGTGGGCGAGCCCGCTTCCGGACTCAACCCCTCCGCAAGACGGATGCGTCCGCGAACGATCTCGCGCTCCTTATAGATGCAGCAGCGATACTGGGGCTTGGGCCCGGGACTGACTTCATAGACGATCTTCTCGGTCTCCTCGGGATCTAATCGCCCTTCCCACGCCAGACGGCATACTTCGCGCAGAATGAAATGCTTTAATTCAACGATTCCTTTGTCATTTGTAATCATTTGCTTCCTCGCCTTTCGGTTATTTGCAGAGCAGTACGGTTGACATAATGGATTAATAATATCTTACTAGCCGTGACGGATCTTGTCAATTCATAATAATGAATTGAGACGCTGTTTTTGCCGTGGGTTCTGTCCCGGGAAAAGTACGGTACGATTCAGCGGATCATGCCGCAAATCATATTATTCGGAAATTAAAAGAGCAACCTGAAGTCGTATGAATCGGAAACAGACCGAACCGCAAAACAAATGCAATAAACCGATAACAATACGGTACGAACAATGATAAGTTGATCGTACGAAAAGGCAAAGAATGATTGCAGGCGGTGTACCTGATATGGTATTATAATATTCAGGAGTCATATCGATATGAGGGGGGAAGCAAATGTCAAGCTGTCTGATGCTGAAAAAATCCAACTGTAAGAACTGTTACAAGTGCATTCGGCACTGCCCGGTCAAATCGATTCGCTTTTCGGGCAACCAGGCACACATTATTGAGGATGCGTGTATTCTGTGCGGGCATTGTTTTGTCGTATGTCCGCAAAATGCCAAGCAGATCGCCGGCAGCGTTGAAAAGGTGCGCGTACTGATCCAGAGCGGTGATCCGGTTGTGGTAAGTCTGGCTCCGTCGTTTATTGCAAACTACGAAGGCGCGGGCATCGGATCCATGCGCCGGGCGCTTAAGAAACTCGGTTTTTACGATGCGGAAGAAACCGCGATCGGCGCAACGATCGTCAAACGCGAATACGACCGTCTGTTAAGCGAAGAGGGACGCGACGTTGTCATTTCATCGTGCTGTCATTCGATCAACCTGCTGATTCAGAAATACTTTCCGTCGGCGCTGCCCTATCTCGCCGATGTGCTGTCGCCGATGCAGGCGCACTGTCAGGACATCAAACGGCGTATTCCGAACGCGAAGACCGTATTCATCGGACCGTGTGTCGCCAAGAAAGATGAAGCGGAAGTTTACGCGGGCATTGTCGATGCGGTGCTGACCTTTGAAGAACTGACCGAATGGATGGAGGCGGAAGGCATCTCAATCGAACACGAACGTGATTCGAGCGACGAGAGCCGCGCACGCTTCTTCCCGACCACAGGCGGTATTCTGAAGACGATGCTGCGTGAGCGCAGTGATTACAGCTATTTCGCGATTGACGGCGTCGAAAACTGCATTGCGGCGTTGAAGGACGTCGAAAGCGGAAAGATTCATCGCTGTTTTATCGAAATGTCGGCATGCGCGGGCAGCTGCGTCGGCGGACCGGTTATGGAAAAATACCATAATCGCAGCCCGGTCAGCGATTACGTCGCCGTCAGCGATTACGCAGGCAACAAGGACTTTAATGTGGAACAGCCCGATTCGATCGCAATCCGCAAGAGCTTTTCACCGATCGACCGGCACGAGATGAAACCGGCCGAATCCGAGATCCGCGCCGTGCTGCGGGAGATGGGAAAGTACAGCCCGGCGCAGGAACTGAACTGCGGTTCATGCGGGTACAATTCCTGCCGCGAAAAGGCGATTGCCGTCTGCCAGGGTAAGGCGGAGATCTCGATGTGCCTGCCGTTTTTGAAAGACAAGGCGGAGAGCTTCTCGGATACGATCGTCAAGAACTCGCCGATCGCGCTTGTCGTCATCAACGATCAGTTCGAAGTACAGCAGATCAACGACGCGGCGCTGAAACTGATGAACCTGCGTTCGGCGGATGACGTGCTCGGTGATCAGGTCGTGCGTATTCTGGATCCGCTTCCGTTCATGACCGTGCAGAACACCGGCCGCAGTGTGGTCAATCAGCACGCGTATCTTGCGGAATACAGACGGTATGTGGAGCAGATCATTGTGCAGGATCGCGAGAGCCGCGTGATGGTCTGTTCGATGCGCGATATTACGAACGAGGAGACCGAACGCGAAAAGAAGGAGAAGATTACACAGCAGACGGTAGAAGTCGCGGACAAGGTTGTGGAAAAGCAGATGCGCATCGTGCAGGAGATCGCATCACTGCTCGGCGAGACCGCTGCGGAAACGAAAATTGCACTTGCAAAGCTGAAGGAGTCGATTGTCGATGAATGATCTTTGCGCCGATATCGGCTATAAAAGCATCCTGCACGCGGGCGAACAGCTCTGCGGGGACCATGTGGACATCGCATCGGACGACCGTTCCACGGTTGTCGTGCTTGCCGACGGCCTCGGCAGCGGCGTCAAGGCAAGTATTCTCTCGACCCTGACTTCGAAAATCATATCCACGATGATGGCGGAAGGGCTTTCGATTGAGGACTGTGTCCGTACAATCGCGGCGACGCTTCCGGTCGATTCAAAGCACGGCGTCGCGTATTCGACGTTTACGATCGTGCATCTTCAGAACAACACCTATGCCGACGTGATCCAATACGACAATCCGCAGCTGATCCTGCTGCGCAACGGGCAGAACTACGACTACCCGACGCAGGAAATGATCGTCGGGGATAAGAAGATCCTGCGCTCGCGGATCCGTCTTGAGGAAGGCGATCTGTTCGTTGCCATGTCGGACGGCTGTCCGCACGCAAGCGCCGAGGAAGCATACAACATGGACTGGACGCGCGACGATATCATTCAGTTTATGGAGACGATCTCGCTCGCAGGGTACAATGCAAAAACGCTGTCGACGATGCTCATCAATGAGTGCTGGAGTCTCTATGCAGGCGAACCGCGCGACGATGCGACCGCCTGCGTGATCGCGATCCGCAAGCGTGAGCCGATGAGCATCCTGTTCGGACCGCCGAGCGATCCGGACGACGCCGAGCGCATGATGAACCTGTTTTTCTCAAAGGAAGGCAAGCATATCATCTGCGGCGGCACGACGGCGTCGATTGCGGCAAAGTACCTTCGGGTGCCGCTGCGTGCCGGCACCGGGGAGATGGTCGGGGGTATTCCGCCGACATCCGAGCTCGACGGCGTCGATCTCGTTACCGAGGGTGTGATTACGATGAGCCGGGTCGTTGAGTACGCGCACGACTTCGTCGGCGAAAATGCGCAGTATGAGACATGGAGCTACGGACGCGACGGGGCGTCAATGATCTGCCGTCTGCTGTTCGAGGAAGCGACAGACATCAATTTCTATGTCGGGCGGGCGGTCAATCCTGCGCATCAGGACCCGAATCTGCCGATCAATTTTCACATCAAGATGCGGCTCGTCGACGAGTTGTCCGAGGCGCTTCGCGCAATGGGCAAGCGCGTCAAAATCAGTTATTTTTGACAGGCGTAAGGCGAAATGCGCAGCGGGAGGAGAAGCGCGGGAGATCATGAAAAGAATATGCAGATGCAATGCGGCAAGCGCGTTTCGGAAGTTTCCGCTTCGTGCCGGCTGAGATTATCATTCGGTACACCGATGAACACTTCCCGCTTCTGCTGGGCAGAGAGTTACGATTATATCTGTGATTTCCTTGAAATATAAGCGAAGCACGATGGCAGCATCGTGCTGTTTTATTGGACGAATATGATCAATAAACGGCAGAAAGCAACAATAAATGATCAGGTGTTGAGCCCGAATTCTGTCCTCATCTGATTCAAGAACCGCTCTGCGATCGGTGTGAAAGTCTGATATTTCTTCCACACGAGATATAGCTTTGTTTCCAGACGCGGGAAGAGCGGCACAAACACAAGCCCGCTTTCCGGCGACACGTCGATCAGATTATCGAAGGAAAGAAGGTATCCCAGACCGGACTTTGCGAAGATCGAACCATTATAGGAAAGACGGAAGGAGCCTTCCAGATGAAGCGATTCATACTTTTCTCCGGCCCAGGCAGCAATCTCGTGGTTCCAGGCCTGCTCTGAACAGAACAGCGGCTGTCCAATCAGGTCGTTGATCCGGATCTCCCGCTTTTCTGCCAGCGGGTCATCCGCCGGGAAAACAAGTCCCCAGACGTCAGCCTCGGGAAACGGAAGGAAATCATATTTTTTTGCATCCGGTTCTTCCGCGAGAACAATAAAATCCAGAATCCCTTTTTGAAGTTTATCGGCTACCTGCTCGGTATCACCGCTGGTGATGTGATACTGCAGCCGGGGATATCGTTCTTTCAAGATTCTGATCGCGTCTGCAATGTATTTGATCAGGTGCGATTCTGCCAATCCCAGAAAGAGCTCGCCGCCCGTAATGTCATCCAGGGAGACGAACTCTTTTTCGATCTTATCTGCCATACTGACAAGATCTTCAGCACGTTCCCGAAGCAGCACGCCTTCATCCGTCAGGCGGATGCTGAAACTGTGGCGGATGAACAGCTTTTTATCCAGTTCTTCTTCCAACGACTTGAGTGCTTTGGACAGTGTCGGCTGTGTCACATGCAGCTGCTCGGCTGCGCGGGTCATGTTCTCTTCCCGCGCAACAGCAAGAAAGTATCTAAGGGTGCGTATCTCCATGGAACATTCTCTCCTGATTTTTCAATCTGTGATATGCATTTCGAGAATATCATGATATTAATTATAACCATTAGCGAGGCAGAAATCAATATGTTAGACTGATATCGCAAAGGAAAGAAGGAGTACCGACATGAACTGTTATGAGAAGGATCTGACGATCTGCCTGACAGACGCAGGTTTCACGGGAGAAACGATCAGTGAAGCAGTGAGGCTCTGCGAAGCAGGGCAGACAGAGGATCTGATCCATTATCTCAGGGTCAGGCGCTGCGACCTGATCGAAGAGCTGCATGAGAGGCAAAAAAAGATCGACCGGTTCGATTATATGATCCGGCAGGCGGAAAAACAGGTATAAAGAAAGGCGGTTGATATCATGATGAAAACAGAAGAACGGAAACTTACCCGGGAGTGGGACAAGGTTTTCCCGAAGAGTGAAAAAGTTAATCACAAGAAGGTGACCTTTGTGAACCACTTTGGCATCACCCTTGCGGCGGATATGTATGTACCGAAGAACGCGGAAGGCAAGCTTTCTGCCATCGCGGTCAGCGGACCCTTCGGTGCCTGCAAGGAACAGTCCTCCGGTCTGTACGCGCAGACCATGGCGGAACGTGGCTTCCTGACCATCGCATTTGATCCGTCCTTTACCGGGGAATCCGGCGGCTTCCCCCGTGCGATGCATTCTCCGGATTTCGATGTGGAAGACTTCCAGGCTGCCGTCGATTTCCTTTCTGTTCAGGATACCGTTGACCCGGAGCGCATCGGTATCATCGGCATCTGCGGTTGGGGCGGTATGGCGCTCGAGACGGCATGCATTGATACGAGGATCAAGGCGACGGTGACCTCCACCATGTACGATATGTCCCGTATTGCGGGCAATGGTTATTTTGACTCTGCTGACAATGAAGAAACCCGCCATCAGATGCGGCTTGCTGTCAACGCTCAGCGTACAGAGGATTACAGAAACGGTAACTATGCCCTCCGGGGAGGCGTCGTCGATCCGCTTCCGGAAGATGCGCCGGACTTCGTAAAGGACTATTACGCTTACTATAAAACTCCGCGCGGATACCATGTCCGTTCCCTGAACTCCAACGGCGGCTGGACGGTGAACACGGGAACATCTCTCATGAATACGAGACTCTTCACCTATTCCAAGGAGATTCGCAGCGCGGTGCTGATGATCCATGGTGAAAAAGCGCATTCCTGCTATATGAGCCGCGACGCTTATGCAAACATGACAGACGGGAGTATGTACGCTGACAACAAGGAACTGTATATTATCCCCGGCGCGTCCCACACCGACCTTTATGACGGAGGGGATAAGGACGCGATTCCGTTCGATAAAATCGAAGCATTCATGAAGGAGAATCTGAAATGAGCAAAGTATTGGTGATAACGACCAGCCTGCGGGCAAAGAGCAATTCGGACAGACTGGCGGATGAAATGATTCGCGGAGCAAAAGACGCCGGACACGATATCGAGCTTATCCGTCTGAAAAATAAGCGGATCAACTTCTGCAGGGGCTGCCTTGCCTGTCAGAAAACGGAGAAATGTGTGATCAAAGACGATGCCGTCGAGATCGCCGGGAAAGTCAAAGAGGCAGACACGCTGGTATTTGTCACGCCGATCTACTACTATGAGATGAGCGGTCAGATGAAGACCCTGCTGGATCGTTTGAATCCTCTCTTTCCTGCGGATTACAAGTTCCGCAGAGTCTATCTGCTCACCGCTGCAGCGGAGGATGAAACTTATGTACCCGAAAAAGCTTTGTCCGGTCTGGAAGGATGGGTGGATTGCTTTGCAAAAGCGGAGCTTGCAGGATCCCTGTTCTGCGGCGGCCTGAACGACGTCGGAGAAGCGGAGCGTCATACAGAAGGACTGGAAAAAGCTTATGCGTTCGGGAAACAACTACGGTAAAGGCAGACAGCTGTTTTATCCGGTCATGCTGGTGATCGCCTGTTTGCTCCTGATTTGTATGAATGCATGCGGCAGCGCTCCGGATGCAGGACCGCTTTCAGGTCCGGAACAAAGCACGGATAACATGACAGCCGATGTTGTGCAGGATTCGGCAGAGGAAACACATACGACTGAAAGCAATACGGATCGTGCTGGGGAAAACGCCGCACAGGCAGCTTCGGCAACAGAGCCCGACCCGGAAACAACAGAGCAGAATACAGAGAAGACGGATGAGGAAGACAGCATGATAAAACTGATCATGAAAATCAACGGGACCGGGATCCCTGTTGCCTGGGAGGACAACGAGAGCGTTGCTGCTCTTACGGAACTGGCAGCGAAGGCGCCGATCACGGTACAAATGTCCATGTACGGCGGTTTTGAGCAGGTAGGACCTCTGGGGACAAGTCTTCCGAGAAACGATCAGCAGACAACAACTTCTGCAGGCGATATCGTTCTGTACTCCGGTAATCAGATTGTTGTATTCTACGGCTCCAACTCTTGGGCATATACGAGGCTCGGACATGTGGAACTGCCGGCCGCAGAGATGACCGATCTCCTCGGTTATGGTGATGTGACCGTCACCCTTTCCGCGGGATACTAAACATACTCCGGGGCGTCCGCTTGCCGCTTGACAGCGGTTGCCGTGATGACGGTCAACACAGATGGGTTTCCCCTATGCAATGTGTTTGAAGGGCTATCGACGCTCCGGCAGATGCTTGGACAGGATCTCCCCGATATCCCTGTCCGGGCAGAACGAGCGATCCTTTAGCACGACGGGGCAGGAGGCTTCGCCGAAGTTCAGGCAGGCGCAGGCGTCGAAGGAAAAGCTTCTTCTTTCCGTATGATCCTGGGACTTACCTTCTAAAACAATGTTTGCTGAGTATCGATCCATGATCGCTGGGGCACATCGTGGATCACATCATCATCCCGGTAGTTCCCGATCAGGAACGGCGATCCCGGATCGTGCAAACGGCTTCGGGCAAGTACACTATCCGGTTCCGCGTTGGCGTAACAATACCTGCACAGGTGTTTGCAGGTGTTGTACGCGCCGATGTCACAGGCAAGGTAGCAGGCACATTCCGCCCGGGCGCCCTTCCGCTTGGGAGCGTTGAGCTTTTTGCCGATGGCCTTCTCGTAGTCGCCAAGGCGCATGCAGCCGCCGCAGTCGGCGCCGTAGGGAGCAAGCTCGTCTCCCTCCGCGCAGGGTTTCACCGTCATGCCATGGGCAGAGGCGATCCCGACCAAAGCCTTGCCCAGCCCGATTCGCTCTTCTTTCGTGACCTCCCGGACCTCGGGAAAGTTCCGCCGGACATTGGGATAGAGGTCGATAAAGCTGATGACCGCCGTTTGGGTGTACCCATCCAGAACCGACGCCATGGTCTCAAATGACTTGAGATGATATGCCGTCGTATACCGTTCCGAAAGGAGGATGGGATCGTACCTCCAGCCTATGGCGTTCACACCCACCAGATCCGACAGACGCTTGAAAGCCTCCAGCAGCCGGTGCTTATCCGGCACGTTGGGCTCTATGTCCCGTCCGTAGGGCGTGATGGTCACGAACCAGTACTGCCCGTAGTCCTTCATCAGGTCCATATAGGGAAACATGGGGGCAGGGTTTTTCGTGCAGAAGCCGATCACGTCCACCACCGACGGGTCAAGGCGGTAGCGGCTCACCCGGCCGGGGTTATAGGGGTTGCGGACGCAAACGACGCCCTCCCGCAGGCGATTGGCAAACCACTCGGCGTAGAACGCCGGGATGTCAGTCCGCTGTCCCGTATTGATGATCATGCTTCTTCACCGCCGTTTCCTGTTTTCTGACCGCCGAATCAATCCCTCTCGGTGTACCTGCCTTTTAGTATATCGTTTTCTGTTCATTGTGCAAGTATGCACTTCAAAAGAATACTGAAATATCTGATAATAGGCGCTCATAGAGCCGCTTCGGAAACGAGGCGACTCTTTCTGGTTCTCGATCATTATCAGGAAACGATAGCTTTCAAAAAAAGCGTAGTGCAGTCAAACTGCAGTCAAAGCCGGTTTTTTGCCAAGGATATCTATTATGTATATCTTGAGAAAAAGCCCTAAGGTCAGGGCTTTTTGTGATTGCACGTGAGATTTTCGTTCGGGGCACCGACGAAAACATCCCGCTTCTGCCGGGCAGGGAATTGCGAATGGATCTATGGCTTTCTCAAAACAATACAAATCACGATAAAAGAAAGCATGAAAGCTACGCGTTTTTCTCCCGATATTCATTCGGCGTGAGACCGACATACTTTTTGAATACCCGGGTAAAGTGTGCGGGGGAGGAAAAGGCAAGGTATTCGCCGATGGCGGCAGCGCTGCGGTCGGTATAGCGAAGGAGACGCTTTGCCTCTTCCGATTTCTGCCTGAGAATGAAATCGTTGAGTTTGATCCCGGTCTCACTGTGAAACTTCGCAGACAGATACGAGCGTCCCATAAACAGGGATTGGGCAAGCGCTTCCGTGGAAATCTGTTCGGATAAATGGTGCTGTATGTAATTGGCTACGGCGACAGCCAGCTTCCCAGGATGATTGCCGAGATGCAGACGTTCCACGCGTTCGGTAAACTCCAGTACCATATGATATTGCAGATTTGTGATCTTCTCCGCCGTGTCCAGACGTTCACAGCTTTGAATGTAAAAATCGCTGAGGGAAAAGGCGTCGTCTGCATCCAGCCCGCCGCGGATCGCGGCGCGGGAGCACAGCGTAGCCGTGACGATAAAAATGTTTTTCATCTGCCGCAGATGCTCCGGTGCCAGGATGCCGCTGCGGATGGCAGGAGCCCGATCCAGCCACGTATGCAGCGCGGCTGTGTCGCCCTTGCGCACGATCTGCAAAATCGCCTGCTCCTGGCTGTAACTGTTATGAGGCGGCGCAGGCGGCTGCAGGACACCTTCCTTTTCGATGACTTGCGAAGCGCGGATCGTCCGAAGGGCGCTCTGTTCTCCGGAGGCGATCGTCAGATCCTTCAATTCCAGCTTTTCACCGTTTACCATGTAGTTGACGGAACAGAGCATCAGCAGCAGGCTTTCCAACGGCATATTAACAATGGCTTTGATGCTGCGGCAAAAATCTTCGGCGTCGTCCTTGGCCAGCCCCGTGCGAAAGGCAAATTCCCGAAGCTCCTGATCGGATGCCGGAATCTGCCGCGTGGGTCCGACGATAAAGCGGATTTCACCGGAGGTGAGGATGCCGTAATAGTAAAAATGCTCCGAGAGACAGTAGCCGACATGCTCCTGTATGCGCCAAAGCCGATCCTTGCAAAGCAGCATGGGATCGCGAATCAGCGTGACCGGCGAGTGAAAGGAAACCAATTCCTCCGCCCGGTATACGCGCACGGGAATGCCGGACAGGTTCGCCGTGATACGGCATAAGTAATCAAAGTCGATGCGCATGGTGCAGCCTCCGAAATATTCAAACAAATTATAATATATTTCGAACAAATATGCAAGGACAAACGTGCGTCGGTTTGCTATACTGAAACCATCAAACGATAAGGGGTATCGGCATGAAAAAACTCAAAAACAAGTTCGGAAAACTGATGCAGCGGATCATCGACCGCGCCATGGGCAACGGTCTTATGCAGGAGGAAACAACGGCTGACGGCGAACGATACATGACGCCGGGGATCGCAGAGCTGATCCGACAGGCAGGGGCGGAAAGCTGCGTGCTGCTGAAGAACGACGGCACGCTGCCGCTGAGCAAGGAAAAGGAGATTGCCGTGTTCGGACGCTGCCAACTGGACTGGTTTTATGTGGGCTACGGCAGCGGCGGCGATGTGAACGCGCCGTATCATGTGAACCTGATCGACGGATTGCGCAATGCGGGGCTGCCGCTCAACGCCGGTGTGCTGAATGCCTATGAGACATGGACGCAGCAGGAGGATAACAAAGCCGATCACGGCTGGTGGGGACACTGGCCCATGAACTACCCCGAAATGCCCTTGGACGCCGGGCTTGTCCGCACTGCGGCGCAGACCGCCGGGACCGCCCTTGTTGTGATTGGGCGCGCTGCGGGCGAGGATCGGGAAAACACGCTTACAAAAGGCAGCTATTATCTCACCGACGAGGAGCATGCGATGCTGGACGCGGTAACGGCTGCTTTCGGCAAAGTCGTCGTGCTGCTGAACATCGGCAGCATCATGGACATGAGCTGGACGGAGGAATACGGGGATACAATTTCCGCGCTTCTGATCGTATGGCAGGGCGGCATGGAGAGCGGCAATGCCGTGGCTGACGTGCTGACCGGCGCGGTGAGCCCTTGCGGCAAACTCAGCGACACGATCGCCCGCCGGTATGAGGACTATCCGAGCAGCGCCAACTTCGGCGGCAAGGCATACAACGACTATGCCGAGGGCATCTACGTGGGGTACCGTCACTTCGACAAACACCCCGAAACCGTGCTCTATCCCTTTGGGTTCGGACTGAGCTACACGAGCTTCCGGATAGAGACAGAGAGCTTGCAGCATGCGAAAGGTATGATCGAAGCCGCCGTGACCGTGACCAACACCGGCAGCGTTCCCGGCAAGGAGGTCGTGCAGCTGTTCTGCCATTCGCCGGAGGGGAGACTCGATAAGCCTCTTCGCGTGCTGACTGCCTTCGCAAAGACGAGTGTTCTCGCGCCAGGTGAAAGCGAAACGCTGACGCTGCGATGCGACGACAAATGCTTTGCTTCCTATGACGAAACAAACAGCCGCTTTCTTCTGGAGGCGGGCGAATACCGTTTCACGGCGAACGACACAGCGGCGGGCGGCTTTACGTTTGACGGGGAAATCACGGTGGAGCAGTGCGTGAGATTGTGCAAAACAAGCGAAGAACTGCGCGAGCGGATCCAAAGCCGCCTGCCCGAATCCGTTTCTGCAGCCGGAAATCGCAATGCTACGCTGCAGGATGTTCGTAACGGAAAGGTCACGTTGGATGAGTTTATCGCCGGTTTGAACGACGGGGAACTGGAAGCTTTGACACGCGGTCACGGCATGATGAACAGCAGCCTGGGCGTCGCAGGAAACGCGGGCGCGTTCGGCGGCGTAACCGAAAGCCTGCGGCAAAAGGGCGTTCCCCCCGTCATCACCTCCGACGGTCCTGCGGGGCTGCGCTTGAAGAAGTATTGCGCCCTGATTCCCTGCGGTACGGCGCTGGCCTGCACCTGGAACACAACGCTCATAGAGACCCTTTCCGCCAAGGTGGGGGAGGAGATGATTCACTACGGCGTGGATGTGCAGCTGGCTCCGGGCATGAACGTTCACCGCAATCCCCTCTGCGGACGGAACTTCGAGTATTTTTCCGAAGACCCGCTGCTTTCCGGCAAGATGGCCGCTGCTGTGGTGCGCGGTGTGCAGAGCAAGGGCAAAGCCGCCTGTCCCAAGCATTTTGCCTGCAACAACCAGGAGACGAACCGCAATCGGAACGACTCCCGCGTTTCCGAACGGGCGCTGCGTGAAATCTATCTCCGAAACTTCGAGATCACGGTCAAAGAGGCAAAACCGCTGACGATCATGACCAGCTACAACAAGGTCAACGGTGTCTGGAGCCACTACAATTACGACCTTGTCACGACAATCCTGCGCGGCGAGTGGGGATATACCGGCTGTGTGATCACGGACTGGTGGATGCAAAAAGCGAAGAGTCCCGAGTTTCCGAAACTCAAAAACAATGCCTACCGTGTACGTGCGCAGGTAGACGTGCTGATGCCGGGGGATATGGGACACATTGCAAAGACGTACAAGTCCGACGGCAGCCTGCTCAAAACCTTGGGACAGCCGGACGGCATCACTCGCGGCGAGCTTCAACGCACGGCAAAGAACGTGCTGATGCTTGCGCTGCGTCTCGGAAAAGAATAAGGAGGGAGAAAACCAATGGAAAAGCTGTTCAGAAGACTTCCCGCAAGCAGGATTCGCTCCGAGCGCGTGACGGCAAAGGAAAAATGGCTGGGCTATCTGCTCGGTCCTGCCGGCGCGCTGCTTTTGAATGCGGTACTGGCGACCTATCTCAATGTGTATTATACGGATGTTCTGAATCTGACCTCCGTGTGGGGTGGATTGTTCCTCACCGTTTTTCCCATTGTTTCCAAAGTCATCGACGCGATCACCAACGTTGTCATGGGGCAGATCATCGACCGCACGAAGACGAAGGAAGGCAAGGCGCGCCCGTGGCTGCTGCTTTCCGCTCCGCTTGTGACGATCACGGGGATCCTGCTGTTCACCGTTCCGAACGCGTCCGACACGGTCAAGGCGATCTGGGTCATGATTTCCTATAACTTGTTTTATTCGTTCGCCTACACGATCTTCAACATGAGCCACAACCTCATGGTCCCGCTTTCCACCCGCAACGGCACGGATCGCGGCGGGCTTTCGGTGTTCAATCAGATCACGACGATCATGATGAGCGGCATCCTTGTCGCGCTCGTGTTCCCGATGGTCATCATGCCCGCGATCGGTGTGGACAAGTCCAAATGGATCCTTCTGATGTCGGTCCTTTCGATCCTCGCGCTGCCGCTGACGCTCCTCGAGTATTTCTTCACCAAGGAGCGCGTGACCGAGGAAGCGGCGGAAGCGGGCGAAAAGAGCGATCTGTCCTTCGGACAGCAGCTGAAGATCCTGTTTACCGACAAATACATGATCCTCATTTACGCGTATTTCTTCATCTCTACGGTCGGTGTGACGCTCAAAAACCTCGGTCTCGTCTACTACTGCAATTATGTCCTCGGCACCTATAACGACGGAATCACCCAAATGCTCGTCTCCGTCATCGGCGGCGTTCCCATGGGTATCGGTATTTTCGCCGTGTGGCCGCTGGCAAAACGCTTCGGCAAACGGAACGTGACCATGATCGGTTTCTTGATCTATGCCGTCGGCAGCCTGATCTGCTGGCTGTTTCCGACGAATCTCGTCATGGTGCTGGTCGGTCAGTTCATCAAAAACATCGGCGGACTCCCCAGTGCGTATGTCTTTATGGCGCTGTTTGCGGACTGTCTCGATCACCTCGAATGGAAGACGGATCTTCGTATCGACGGCGCAGCGATGTCGATATATAACATCATTGCGGTTGCCATGGTCGGGATTATGACCGGCGTATTCAACTGGATGCTCTCACGTGCGGGCTATCTCGCGCCGTTTACGGCAAACAGCGTATCGGACGCGGCGGGCACGCTTACGGCGAACGGTTGGACGCCGCAAATCGCGCTTGAAACGATCAAGCCCGCAGCGGACGGCGTGCTGACCGTTGCGCTGCAGCAGCCGACAAGCGTCAATTGGGTCATCTCGTTTGCGTTTGTGGGTCTGGAGGTCTTCACCGGTATCGCGCTGGTGGTCATCCTGTTCTTCCTGAACGTGGAAAAAGATCTGTCCAAAAAGCAGGCGGAGATCAAGGCACGGCACGAGAAGGAGAATCAACAATGAAAGCCGTTCGCTTAAGAACCGAATATCTCAATAATCCGATCGGGATCGATCTTAGGCACCCGCGGCTTTTTTGGAACTGTGAGGGCGGAAAAAAACAGACCGCCTATCGGATCACGACCGAGCACTGGGATTCGGGCAAGGTCGAAAGCTGCTCCATGCGTGCCGAATACCCGATGGAACTGAAAAGCCGCGAGCGCGTCAACTGGACGGTCACACTTTGGGACGAGAACGGCGAGGCGGGGGAGCCGCAAAGCGCGTTTTTCGAAATGGGACTATTGGATCCGTCCGACTGGACGGCAAAATGGATCACCGGAAACTACTCACCGAACAAAAAAGAGCGCTATCCGGTCGACTGCTTCCGAAAGGTCTTTTCGGTCAGGAAAAATGTGTGCCGGGCGCGGCTGAATATCACCGCCTGCGGGTTGTATGAAGCGAAGATCAACGGCGTTAAAGTCGGCAATTATGTGCTTGCGCCGGGTCTGACGGACTACAAAAAGCGCGTTCAGTACCAGACCTGTGATGTGACCGACATGCTGCAGAGCGGCGAGAATGAGCTGACGGTGCAGCTTGCCGACGGCTGGTATCGCGGCAGCTGCGGCGCGTGGGGCATTACCAACCAGTACGGCACGGAAACGAAGCTCCTTTGCCAATTGGAAATTGCGTGTGAAAGCGGTCTCATGGAAACCGTGATTTCCGACAGCAGCTGGCAGTGGTCGAATGACGGTCCCATCCGTTTTGCCGACAACAAGGATGGCGAGATTGTGGAAGCGTGGCGCGTCCCATCCTATTCCGACAGGGCAAGGGAGACAACACATCCGGTCGTTCCATCCGCATCGAATAACGTTCCGGTCACGGAGCACGAGCGCTTTCATCCGACGATCACAACAGCGCCGAACGGGAAAAAACTGCTTGACTTCGGACAGAACCTCGCGGGGTATGTGTCGTTTACGGTCGAAGCCGAAAAGGGACAGAGGATGCATTGGCGTTTCGGTGAAATGCTGGACGAGGACGGCAATCTGACGCTGAAAAACATCCAGTGCGTCGGCAAAAAGAAAACTTCCCCCCTGCAGAGGATCGACTATTCCTGCTGCAAAGGGCGGAATACGTACAAAACCACATTTGCGGTCTTCGGGTTCCGCTACGCCGAGGCGGAAACAGACGTTGCGCTTTTGCCGGAGAATATCGAAGCCGTCGCCGTCTATTCCGACATGGAAGAAACCGGGCGTTTTGAAAGCTCCAATGCGCTTTTGAACCGCTTCGTTGAGGCAACCAAATGGTCCACGAAATCCAATTCTCTGGACATTCCCACCGACTGCCCGACCCGCGAGCGTCACGGCTGGACGGGCGACGCGCAGATCTTCTTTGAAACGGCGTCCTATCTCTTTGATTATGCGGCGTTTTCTCAGAAATACCTGCGGGACGTGTTCGACTGGCAGAGGCGCAACGGTCGCCTGCCGCAGATCGCGCCATACGGCGGGGTGGATTTCTATATGTGGACCATGAACGGTTCGGTGGGCTGGTCGGATATCGGTATTCTGCTCCCGTACCGCTTCTGGAAAAAGTACGGCGACAAAGGTATCCTTGAGAAATACTACGACCGCATGAAAAAATACGCCGGCTTCATGATCCGGCGCGTCTCTGCGGACGGCCTTGTGCGCAAAGGGCAGAGCTACGGCGAATGGGCGGAGCCCGCGGATGTAAAGCCAAACGACTGGAAAGACTTGGTGCTGCCGCATCCGGAGGTCAGTACTGCTTACACTGCCTATGTGCTGCGTTGCCTTGCGGAGATCTCGGAGGAGCTGCATCACCCGGAGGACGCGGTAAAATATCGCGCTGTTTCGGGAAAAAGCCGCGCGGCCTATCAAAAAACATTCGGGGGAAACCTTGATACTGACCGGCAGGCGCTGCTGGTTCGTCCGCTGGCATTCGGACTTCTGGACGAGGAACGGACATCATTTGCGAAAAAACGCCTGATCAAAGCCCTTGATCACTACGATTGGCGGCTCGGCACGGGCTTCCTTTCCACACCGCTGATTCTGGATGTGCTGGCAGACATCGATATCGAGGCAGCCTATCGGCTGCTCGAAAATGAGAAGATGCCGGGTTGGCTGTTCATGCCGAAAGCGGGCGCGACCACCATCTGGGAGAGCTGGGAAGGCACACAAGCGCAGGGCGGCATCGCCTCTCTCAACCACTATTCCAAAGGAGCAGTCGTAGAATGGCTGTTCAAAACGATGTGCGGCATCAGAATGGTCGGTGAAAATCGTTTTGCTATCACCCCGCGTCCGGGCGGACATTTCCGCTATGCTCGCGCACGCTACGACAGCATATACGGCACCGTAGAATCCGGTTGGGAGAAGCAGGACGGCAAGACCCTTTATGCCGTTACCATCCCCGCCAACTGCATAGCCGAAATCAGACTTCCTTCCGGCAGAACCGAAACCGTCGGAGCAGGATTGTACCGCTATGCGGAAGAAGCGTGACTTTTCCGCATCAAATGACCGCCGTTTCGGGGGATTCTGTTCAATAAGCGTCTGCCTGGGCGAGAATACGCGGATTAATCTCTGCTTTTCCGAAATAATGAAAAGCACGATATCGGCAAACCGTGATTCTTAGTTGCAGGCATAGATCTGTTGATTGCACAGAAATACTGTTCGGGAGCGATAGGAACCGAAAGACATTGATCATATGAGCATCTTTAGACAAAGAGCAAGATCCGCTTGAAAGCGGATCTTGTTTGGTTGACTGCGGGGGAGATATTCATCCGCTGCACCGATGAACACTTCTGCTTCTCTTAGGCAGGGAATTGCGGTTATTCCTGTGATTTCCCCACAATAATACGAAGCACGGTGATATCGTGCTAACCGTTCCTGCTGCGGAACGGTTTTTTTGATTGAAAAAGGTTTTTGCCTTTTTAACTTCGTTTTAGGAAGCGTCTGTATGATGATACCATCAAAGAAAGCGAGGATGCGCGTATGAAAAGCGTACAGGAACCGGTCACAGTTCAGAAGGTGTTCCCGACTATGGGAACGGTGCATACGATCGCTGTCGAAGGAGAACAGGCGCTTTTTGCTGCCGGACAGATCAAGGTGCGGATTCAGGCGATGGATCGGCTGTGGTCTGTCTTTCGGGAGGACAGCGAGATTGCTGCGCTGAACAGAGGCGAATTGATCACGGCAAGCGAGGATACCCTGCGGATTCTCAAAGAAAGCGTGAGGATTTCCAAGGAAACGGAAGGCGCGTTCAACATCACGGCGGGATCGTTGACGAAACTTTGGCGGCAGGCAATGAACGACGAGCGGATCCCGAATCCGTGCGAGATCTCAAAGGCATTGCGGCACACCGGCGCGACAGGCATTCGGATTTTCGGAAATCATGTGAAGCTGAAAAGGGGATGGTCCGCCGACCTCGGAGGGGTCGCAAAGGGCTATGCACTTGACCGGGCGCTGGAACTGCTGAAAGACATGGGAACGGAAAACGCGATTCTGAATCTCGGCGGTACGATCGGCGTGACCGGCAGGCCGATCGAAATCGGCATCCGCAATCCCTTCGATCCGGACGGCGAGCCGATGGGCACACTGCTTTTGGACAATCGCTGCGCGGTCACCAGCGGATCGTACGAACGATTTGTCCGGATCGACGGCAGGACATTTCATCACATCATCGATCCGCGAACGGGGTACCCGTCCGATTCCGGACTCGTTTCGGTCACTCTGGTCGGAAGAAATGCGACCGTTTTGGATGCGCTTGCGACCGCGTCGTTTATTCTCGGACCGTTTCATGCGTTACCGCTTCTCAAACGATACGGGATCGAAGCGATCTTCATCAAAGCGGACGGCAAAGTGCTGAAGACCGAGGGGCTTTCGGACACATTTCAATTTCATGAGAATATGCACACAGCATGAGAAAGGAAAACCATTATGTTCCAGTATGAAAAAGGATCGATCGTTCTGAAAAACGGCAAACGATTTTCGATCACGCAGATTCTGCGCCATGTGATCCAGCTCGGCGCGTTCTTCCTGTTTCCCGGTCTGTTTCTGACCGTGTTCCATGCGATCAGGGATCTGGTCGTTTCTCTGATCCAAGGGACGTTCTCGTTCTCGGCACAGGCGCCGGGGCTTGTGACGCTTCTGATTCTTTTTGCGGTCACGGCACTGTGGGGACGCTTCTTCTGCGGGTATCTCTGCTCGTTCGGCGCAATGCAGGAGCTTGTTGCGCTTGCTTCCCGTAAGATCATTCCGCGCAAAAAACGAATTCCCGAAAAGATGGATCGCATTCTGAAGTTCCTGAAATATGCGGTTCTGTTCGCGATCGTGCTCTTTGTGTGGGTACTGCAGCTTCCGGTTGACAGCTCGTTCTCCCCGTGGGGCGTGTTCGGCATGCTCATTTCAGGAAACGGCAGCGTCATGCTTTCCGCAATCCCGACCGTCGGCTTTGCGATCCTTGTCGCGATCCTGATCGCTTCGTTCTTTGTCGAGCGGTTCTTCTGCCGCTATCTCTGCCCGCTCGGCGCACTGTTCACACCGGCGTCCAAGGGACGGCTGTTCCACATCCGCCGGAAGGCGTCTGCCTGCAGCGGCTGCGTGAAATGCTCCCGCACCTGTGCCATGGGCGTGACCGTGCATGAGAACGATCATGTCACAAGCGGCGAATGCATCGACTGTATGCGCTGCATGGGCGTGTGCGCGCCGGAAGCGCTCACAGCAAATCCGCATCCCGCAATTGCGGGAACGGCTTCCGCGCTCGTTTTGTGCGGTGCGCTCGGCGTCAGCCGCATGATCCCGGTTCAGAGCAGCACGACGGAGGCGGTCGCTTCGGCAGACGTTGCGCAAGCGCAGGGACGTTATGCGGACGGCGTCTATACCGGCAGCGGCACGGGCTTCCGCGGCGACGTCACATCCAAGGTGACCGTGCAGAACGGCATGATCACGGATATCACGATCCTTTCCTATCGCGACGATTCGGATTATTTCAGCCGCGCGCAGTCCGGCGTTATCGGCGCGATTCTGTCTTCGCAGACGCCGCAGGTCAACGCGGTCAGCGGCGCGACGTTCTCCTCCTACGGTATCATGGAATCGGTTGCGGACGCGCTGCAGCTTGTCGAGATCAAGGACGCGGTCGCAGAGCAGTCAGAGAGCGCCGAGCAGAACAGATCACAAGGTATGAAGCAGCGCGAGGGTGAGGGCTTCACCATGCAGCCGAACGGCGATTCGCAGAACGGAGAAAGACAGCACGGCGATCGCAGCGCCTCTGAAAACGGAACAGGCGGTCGTGGCGGGCATAAGCACAGGACAAAAAACGGCGGCAATCCCGGAAATGCGGATCAAAATCGAAACGGCGGAAGAGACCGGGATCAAAGCGGAGAACCGGAGCAGGGGACTCTGACGATTGACCCGGAAACGCTTCCGCAGGAAACGACCGAAACGACGGAACAGCCGATCACCGTCGCAGACGGTACCTATACCGGAAAGGGCAGCGGCCTCCGCGGCGAAACGGAGGTTTCCGTCACCGTCGAAAGCGGCAGGATCACCGACATCACGATCCTTTCCTATCGGGATGATGAACGCTACTTTTCCCGCGCAGCGGATTCGATGATCGAAGCGATCCTCAACAACCAGTCCCTGCGCGTCAACACCGTCAGCGGCGCGACGTTCTCCTCGAACGGGATTCTGGAAGCCGTCGCCGACGCGCTGGATCTTTCCTTCACCAACCCGAACACATCTAATAACCGTCAGGGAAGACACTGAAGGGCAAAATAGTGAAAAAGTCCCTGAATCAGGGACTTTTTGTGGTGCCGGTGGCGATAACGGATTTGATAAAAAGCGAGTGTTTATAACGTCCGTTATGAACACTCGCAGTGGTTGCAGGGGAGATTTTTATGAAGTACACAGATGAAAACTTTCCGTTTTTACTGGGCAGAGAACTGCGATTATACCGCTGATTTCCTTGATCGGCATTGTTCGTTTATTCAGTTCGCAGGTTTTCTGCCGATTCATGGCGATGTGTTTGAACGAATTTGTGAAAGCAATGCACACGCTTGACTTTTTATTTGTAATTTTGTATACTTATACTGTACACCAAATACAAAATGGAGGTAAAGAAATGAAGAAACTGATTTGTGTCCTGTTGGTACTCTTGCTGGCCGTGCCTTTCGTGGCATGCGAAAAGAAGACGGACGACAACGATTTCCACATCGGTATCGTCACCGGTTCCGTTTCCCAGTCCGAGGATGACCGCCGCGGCGCGGAAGCCTTCCAGGCAAAGTACGGTGAGGATCGCGTCATTCTGGCAATCTATCCCGACAACTTCCCCGAAGAGCTGGAAACCACGATCCAGAACATTGTGAACCTCTCGGCAGATCCCAAGATGAAGGCGATCATCGTCAATCAGGCAGTTCCGGGCACCACGGAAGCATTCCGCCGGATCAAGGAAACCCGTCCCGACATCATCTGCATTGCAGGTGAAGCGCATGAGGACCTTCCCGAGATCGGCAGCGCAGCGGATCTGGTCTGCAACAACGACTTTGTCGCTCGCGGATATCTGATTATCCGCACCGCGCATGAACTCGGCTGCGACACGTTCGTGCACATCTCCTTCCCGCGTCATATGTCCTATGAGACCATGAGCCGCCGTGTGGCGATCATGAGAGCTGCCTGCGAAGAATTCGGCATGCAGTTCGTGCTGGAGACCGCACCTGACCCCACGTCTGACGTCGGCGTTACCGGTGCACAGGCTTACATCCTTGAAAAGGTGCCTGAGTGGGTTGAGAAGTACGGCCAAAACGCTGCGTATTTCTGCACCAACGACGCACACACCGAACCGTTGCTCAAACAGCTTCTGACCTACGGCGGCTACTTCATTGAAGCGGACCTTCCTTCTCCGCTCATGGGTTATCCGGGCGCATTGGGCATCGATCTGACCGCAGAAGCAGGCGACTTTGAGAAGATCCTTGCCAAGGTTGAGAAGTCTGTTTGCGAGAAGGGCGGCGCAGGCCGTTTCGGCACCTGGGCGTACTCCTACGGCTATACTGTTTCCGCAGGTCTTGCACAGCATGCCATGAACGTCCTCGAGGGCAAGAGCAAACTGCTGAATATGGAAGATATCGCAAAAGCATATCAGGAGTTCTCTCCGAAGGCTGAGTGGAACGGCTCGCAGTACACCAATGCGGAAACCGGCGTGAAATCCGGCAACGTGTTCCTGGTATATCAGGATACCTATATCATGGGTAATCCCGGCAAATACATGGGATCCACCAAGATCGAAGTTCCCGAGAAATACTTCACCATCAAATAAGCTTATCTTGTAAAGCAACACCGGGGGAGGTCCCAATCCTCCCCCAATTTTTTAAGGAAGAGGGCCTGTAAGGAATATGGAAAAATCGAACACTCCCTTATTGGAGATGCGCAACATTAAAAAGGACTTCTTCGGCAATCAGGTCTTAACGGACATCAACCTGACGCTTAATGAGGGTGAGGTTTTGGGTTTGGTCGGTGAAAACGGCGCCGGCAAAAGTACCCTGATGAAGATACTGTTCGGCATGGGCGTGATCCGCGACACCGGCGGCTTCGAGGGAGAGATCCTTCTGAACGGAGACCCGGTTCGGTTCAACACGCCTTTCGATGCGCTGGCAGCAGGCATCGGCATGGTCCATCAGGAGTTCTCTTTGATCCCGGGCTTCACCGCTACCGAAAATATCCTTCTGAACCGCGAACCGAAGAAAACCAACGTGATTTCCCAGATTTTCGGTGAACGCCTGAACACGCTGGACAAACCGGAAATGAAGAATCGTTCCGAAACGGCCATTGAAAAAATGGGCGTTCAGATCGATTCGGGCATGGTCATCAATCAAATGCCCGTCGGTCATAAGCAGTTTACGGAAATCGCCCGCGAGTTGAGCAAAGATCATCTGAAGCTGCTCATTCTCGATGAACCCACCGCGGTTCTGACCGAAAAAGAAGCCGATGCGCTTCTGGAATCCATTCGCGCCATGTCGAGCCGCGGCATCGCCGTTATCTTCATTACGCACCGGCTGCATGAGATCCTTGCTGTCTGCAACAAGATCATGGTCATGCGCGACGGGTACATTGTCAAGGAAGTAAAGCCCGAGGAAACCAGTATTCCGGAGATCACGCGCTGCATGGTCGGCCGCAACGTGGATGAGAATGCAGTCTCTGCCACGGAAAAGGTGGATGAAAATAAAGACGTCATCATGTCCATTCGTAAGCTGTGGGTGGACATGCCCGGCGAAATCGTCCGCAATGTAAACCTGGATGTGCTAGAAGGTGAGATTCTGGGCATCGGCGGTCTGGCTGGTCAGGGAAAGCTCGGCATTCCGAATGGCATTATGGGGCTTTATGAAGCCGGCGGAACGGTCACGCTGAAGGGCAAGGATGTGCCTCTTAACAGTCCGCGTCAGTGCCTGGACTCGAATATTTCTTTCGTATCCGAGGACCGGCGGGGTGTGGGACTGCTGTTGGATGAGACGTTGGAATGGAATATCGCGTTCCCCGCCATGCAGATTCAGGATAAATTCCTGAAGCGCTATCTCGGCGGTCTGATCAAATGGCGAGATGAGAAAGCCATTCACGCTGTGACCCAGAAATACGTGGACGAACTGATGATTAAATGCACCAGTACGAAACAGAAGGCTAAGGAACTCTCCGGCGGCAACCAGCAGAAGGTCTGCCTAGCGAAAGCCTTTGCCATGGAGCCGACTTTCCTGTTTGTTTCGGAGCCCACCCGCGGCATCGACGTCGGCGCAAAGGCGCTCGTGCTTGAAGCGCTCAAGCGTCTTAATCGCGAAAAAGGCGTAACTATCGTTATGATCTCCTCCGAGCTCGAAGAGCTCAGAGCGACCTGTGACCGCATCGCCATCGTTTCGGGCGGAAAGGTCGCCGGCATCCTGCCCGCTTCCTCCGCTTCCGAAGAATTCGGCATGCTCATGGTCAGCCAGGTAAGGTAAGGAGGACGTATGAAAGAAAAAACAATCGCTGTTGAAAAAGATAACAAGCTCAAAAAGCTTGTAAAGAACTTCGGCTTGCCGCGGCTCATCATCACCGGCTTTTTGCTGCTGCTGTTTATTCTGGCTCCTATTGTCGGCGCCGATTTCTTCGCACAGCTGACAAACACCATCAACCGCTTCAGCTGGAACGCCATCATGGTGCTGGCAATGGTTCCCATGATTCAGTCCGGCTGCGGTCTGAATTTCGGTTTGCCCCTCGGCGTCATAGCGGGCCTTTTGGGAGGCACCATTTCCATCGAGCTCGGCTTCACCGGCGGAATGAGCTTTTTGATGGCGATCCTCATTGCAACTTTCTTCGCACTGATCCTTGGGTGGGGCTACGGATGGCTCCTCAACAAGATCAAGGGCGGCGAAATGATGATCGCCACCTATGTGGGCTTCTCCTCGGTTTCCTTTATGTGTATGGCATGGCTTCTGCTTCCGTACCACAAGCCCAATATGGTCTGGGGCCTTTCCGGAAAAGGATTGAGAACGACCATTTCTCTGGAAGGGTTCTATGATAAGGTTCTTGCCAATTTCCTGAAGATCAAAATCGGTTCTCTGGAGATCCCGACCGGAACGCTGCTGCTGTTTGCGGTTCTTGCGCTTTTGATGTGGGCCTTCTTCCACACGAAGGTCGGCACGGCAATGACGGCAGTCGGATCCAATCCGGCGTTCGCCCGGGCAGCCGGCATCAATATCAACAGAATGCGTTCTCTATCGGTCATCATTTCCACTTGGCTTGCCGCAGTCGGCATCCTGGTATATGAACAGGGATTCGGGTTCATCCAGCTGTATACGGCTCCGTTTTATTTGGCACTGCCTGCTGTTTCAGCGATCCTGATCGGCGGCGCTTCCGTGAACAAAGCATCCATTACCAATGTGATCATCGGTACCTTCCTGTTCCAAGGAATGGTAACCATGACGCCGACGGTCATGAACTCCATGATCCATATGGATATGAGTGAAGTCATTCGAATCATCGTATCCAACGGCATGATCCTCTATGCATTGACCAGAAAGACGGAGGCGACCAGATGAATACTCAGCTAAAAAATGGCTTCGGCCCGAAGATCATCAAACTGTTGCGGAATAACACGGTTCCGCTGATGTTCATTATTATCTGCGCCGTATGTATTCCCGTATCCGGATTCTCCGGCAGCTATCTGCTCAATGAGATGGTTACCCGAATTGCGCGAAACTCCTTCCTGATTTTGAGCCTGCTGATCCCCATTATGGCAGGCATGGGATTGAATTTCGGTATGACGCTCGGTGCAATGGCCGGCGAGATCGCGCTCATCCTTACTGCTGACTGGCAGATCTGGGGGATTCCCGGTGTGGTCCTTGCCATGATCGTTTCGATTCCCATCTCTGCCCTGTTGGGACTATTGTGCGGCACGTTGCTCAACAAAGCCAAGGGACGTGAAATGATCACCAGCTACATCATCAGCTTCTTTATGAACGGTATCTATCAGCTGGTGGTGCTGTATATGATGGGACCGATCATCCCGATCAAGCATACTGCCATCAAGCTTCCGCGCGGCTACGGTATTCGCAACACCGTTAGCTTGCTGAACATGCGTCAGTGTATCGACAACCTGCTTGCGATCAACATCGGCGGCGTACGGATCCCGGTTCTCACGCTTTTGATCATAGCAGCGCTGTGCCTGTTCATTGTCTGGTTCCGCAAAACCAAACTCGGACAGGATATGCGCGCAGTCGGTCAGGATCTTGAGGTCGCCCGTGATGCAGGCATCAATGTTGACCGGACGCGCATCATCTCAATCGTCATGTCTACGGTACTTGCCGGGTTCGGCATGATCCTGTATCTTCAGAACATGGGCAATATCGCGACCTATTCCTCTCATTCGCAGATCGGCATGTTCTGCATCGCCGCGCTGCTTGTGGGCGGCGCTTCCGTTGAGAAAGCATCCATCGGAAACGTGTTCCTGGGCGTGACACTGTTCCATCTCATGTTCATCCTTGCTCCCACCGTCGGCGCCAAGATCACCGGAGACTCCATGATCGGCGAGTATTTCCGTGTATTCATCTCATACGGCGTTATTACCGTTGCCCTCATCATGTATGAGGTGAAAAAACGCAGACAAAAGAGTCAGATGGGACAGCAGCTTCAGCAGGAGCAGATGGAGGAGGAATCCAAATGAACAAGACAAGTAAAATTCTCTTCCGCGTAGGTGCTTTGTTGCTGATTCTTGTCATTGCCGCATTGATGTTTGTCGTCGGCAGAGGGCATACCGTTTACCTTGACAACAAAACGATCGAGTATAACGGACAAACCTATAACGCCGATTATCAGATCACAATCATGAAGGACGGAAAAAAACTAACCGATCTGAGAAAGACAGAACGCGGTATGTCTGTTAACATCGGGCAGAATATGAAGCTTACGCTTCGTATTAAGCAGACGATTGACGGAAATGAGGAAACGAAGGACGTTCGGATCAAGCTTCCCTATTCCATGGACAATATCATCATCAATCTGCCGGCGTATCTTGCCGGTCTCCCTGAGGAGGCATACCTCACGGAATTCATCTCCGCTCCGGAACCGGAGGACAACGGCGATGACGAACTTCCCTCCGGAGACGATTTCGGCTTCAGCAGCGATATCGACTCCCCGGGCAACTGACGAGAATCATTCTATTGTAAAAGGAGCCGTCAAAGCGACGACTCCTTTTTCCGTTGTGTGACAATATG